>JBDRQG010000060.1:0-11926 GCA_043826475.1 bacterium | reverse complement strand
ATTCCCAACTACTATCTTTTTTCCGCTTGTACGTGCTTTTACTAAGGCCATGACCGGTAATCATACGTACTCTATTGCCGAGAATTTTATGGCGGGTAGCAACCAGTCACCCCTCGCCGCAGGTAAGATTTTTGGTGGAGTAAAAAGAGTAAACAGCACCGTCGCAGTGATTGGGAATCGATTTTTTCTTATAGGCCGCTCCGATGGCATGAGCTGAATCGGCAATCATAGCCACCGAGTTGTCATCGCAGATTTTATTTAAAGCGGTATAGTCGCAGGGATAACCGGCCATATCCACCGGTACAATTGCCAGAGTCTTGTGGGAAATTTTTTGTCTGATATCACGCGGATCTATGGTAAGGGTTGCTGGATTTATATCGGCAAAGACCGGATAGGCCCCGGCTTGAATGATGGCTTCCACCGTAGCCACATAGGTTAACGGCGAGGTAATAACTTCCATCCCCGATCCGGCTCCTATAGCCTGCAGGGCGAGATGCAGCCCCGATGTTCCCGAACTTACAGCAGTGACATAGGGAACATTTAGAAATTTAGCCATTTCCTTTTCAAATTTTTCTACTACCGGCCCCGAAGTCAGCCAGCCTGAATTTAAAACCGCGTTGACTTCTTTTTTTGTATGAGCCGTCAGTTTTAAATCAAATAGCGGAATTTTATTTTGTTTTTTTGGACTCATCAATCAACCTCTCATACAAACTGACCATTTTGTCAAGAGAGCTTTCCCAGGAGTATTTTTCCTTAACATAATTATATCCCTGTCTTCCCAGATTTTCTGTCAATTTACGGTCTTCAGCAAGTAAAAGCATTGCTTGTGATAAGGCATGGTGATCATCACGGGGGATCAATATTCCTGTTTTATTGTTTATAACTATTTCCGGAATCCCTCCGACATTTGTGGCGATAATCGGACGTCCGCAAATTCCAGCTTCCAACGCAGCCACTCCAAAACCTTCTTCCCGTGACGGCATTACGACCGCATGATGTTTACTGATAAACGGGTAAATTTCTTTGTTATCAATGAAGCCGATAAACTCTACATTTTTTTCAAGATCTAATTCTTTTACCATTTTGTGCAGTTCAGCACTCATCTCGCCATTACCAGCTATTGATAACAATATATCAGGATTTGTTTTTTTTGCAAGAGCCAAAGCTTTGAGCATAACATCTGGGCCATATACCGGACGAAGTCTTTTGATATAACATAAGCGAAAAGTCTTTTCAGCCGGTAGAGGTTTATAATCTTCAGTAGTATCAACCCCAAAAGGAATCACCTCGATTTTCGATTCAAACTCAGGATTAATATCTACCACTTTGCTTTTTAAAAAACTGGAGGTTGCCGTTATTGTTGTCATTTTCGAAAGCAATCGATTGGCAATTTTACGGCCGAAAAAACCTCTTTTAGAAGATTTAATATCAGAACCCCAAACAGATGCTACTGTTGGAATAAAATTTGTTTTGAGGGCCCATAATCCAAATCCTGATATATAATGTGCATGAACCAGATCCGGTTTAAATTGAAGAGCTTCCCGGGCGGCAGCGCCAGCATAATAAAAATATGCCAGTCTGTTTCTTCTTGGAAAATTAATTGTAAGGCAATTTTTTAATTCCGGACAACCGAGGGTAATTACTTTCAGTTCATAACCCCGACCCTGGAGACCTGCCACCCACTTTTGTATGTGAATAGAATCGGTCCAGCCAAATATAACAATTCGTTTTGATGCCATTCCCTACAATAATGAGATTATTCATTGATTTCCAGTTTATAATTGTTAAAAGTCTTGAAAAAGCTATTTAAATCTGATAGTTTGAAATATGGCTGGTAAGATAGAACAAATAAACAACTTGTTGGAATATATAGGCATAAGATCTAAAAATTATTACCATTCGGCTCGTGATATATCTTATGATTCTGATAATTTTCTTAATTATTATTTAAACCAGTCACAAAGAGCTTTATATAGTGGTCCCTTTGATCAGAAGGGTATTCCGCTTTATCATAAAAAAGAGAAAACGGATTATTTGCCGGTATTGATTTCATTTTATGCCCTGGGACATCTACAGGTATATCTGGATACTGATAACAAAGCATCACTTGATAAGTTTATTAAAATTTCCGATTGGTTTGTAGATCGACAGCAACCTGATGGTTCCTGGCTCTCTCCATTTCCCATGCCAATGTTTAATCTAATTGATCCGCACCCCTCGGCGATGGTTCAGGGTTTGGCAATATCCTGTCTTACCCGAGCATTTAAAATTACAAATGATGAAAAATATATCAAAAGCAGCACCATGGCTCTTGACATCTTTGATCGTGATGTTAAAAACGGGGGCGTGACAAGTAATGAAGATGGAATTATGTTTTATGAAGAATATCCATCATATCCCCTCAAAAGAGTGCTAAATGGTTTTATCTATACTCTCTGGGGTTTGTACGATCTGATCAGGGTTAACAATAATTCCAGAGCAGATAAACTTTATCAGGCCGGTTTAAAATCTCTGGAGACATTGCTTCCTAAATTTGATATGGGTTACTGGTCGCTTTATCATATTTCAAAAGATGAACTGGTTAATCCCGCAGCTGTGCATTACCACCGTCTTCATATAGCTCAATTGGAGGTTATGTATCAAATAACTGGCAATGAATTATTCAAAGAGTACGGCAGTAAATGGAATAAATATTTAGATGGACGATTTAATGCTCTAAGAACATTACCGTCTAAAATCAGGTGGCGCCTGATATCTTAGCTTTCGTTTTTAAATAATTTACTTCTTAACAAACTCAGGACAATTTTTGGTTCTTGTAATTTCAACATCAATGATATTAGCAAAAACAAAATCCCGCCGGAACAAATTATTACTGTAAAGCGCAGCAGCGTTTGGACAAAATGATAATTACTATCGACCGGCCAGTAGTTATCCAATAAAAGCCAGCTAACTATGGTAAAGATCAAAACGATTAAAATTTTAGCTGCCTGAGGTATAATTGTTTTGAAATAATTTATTTTAAGACGTTTCCCCAAATCCCAACTCATCAGAACAAAACCAACCAGCCAGGCAATCGAAGTGGCCATTGCCAGTCCATTTTGTTCAAAGCGTTCGATAAGCAAAAGACTAAAGGTAATCTTGATAACCAGCATGAACATTAGATATAAACTTAATTTAGACAACTCCGAACGGGCGTAATAGAAGCGCATCTGAAAAATGTAAACTGAATAAAATACGATTCCCATGGCAAAGTATTTTAATGGTCCTGAAGTCAAAATCATTGATTGATTATCAAATGCTCCCCGCTGTAAAGCCAAACTTACAATTTCCGAGGGAAATAAAATAACGGCAGCCGCCACAAAGCTCATCAGAAAAATGATAAGCCCAAGACTCTCATTGTATAATTTTTTGAATTTCTCTACATGGACAGGTGCTGAAAAGTCCGAAATCCAGGGGAACGAAGCCATCGCAAACGAAACCACAAACATACCGGTTGGCAGATGAATCAGAAAAGTTGCGTATCTTAATGCCGCAATCTGCCCCTCTCCCAGATACCTTGAGGCGAGAAACCGGTCAACTACCGGATAGAGCAGAGCAATACATTCAACAAATGCAACGGCACCAACAATTTTTAATAATTTTAATATCAGACCAGGATTTATTTTATTTAATGAGAATCGCTTCTCTATAGAAAAGACAACAAACCCATTTATTATAAAGAGAGCAAACGAAGCAATCAGCCATCCGTAAGCGAGTGCAAAAATATTAAATTTATCATAGGCCAACAATATAATTGCCAATACAAATATATTAATAATCATGGGTGATATAGCCGGAATCACAAAATGTTTTTTGTTAAACAGCTCAGCCCGAAAATATCCTTCCATACCTCTGAAGAAAATAAAAGGAGCCAGAATGGGCATTAATCTTAAAGCTGTTTCATAATCGCTTCCCGTTAAAGTCGGAGCTAAGAACCAGATGATCTCTTTTTTTAATACAAAGACAAGGACCGAAAGTAAGGCAAATATTATTGCAAATGATACAAATGATCCGGCGAAAAGCTGGGATTCTTCCTGTTCGTTCTCATATGAATATTTTTTTATAAAAGGAATTAAGGCCGGCGGAATGGCGGCAAAAATAATAAATGTTATAATTTCCGGTATGGTAAAAGCTATCAGGAAAGCATCAAAAGCGGCGCTGGTACCGAAATACCCAGCCACCACCGCTTCCCTCGCATAACCAAAGATCCGGCCCAGGACATTAGTGCCAATGGTAATAATACTGGCGGCAACAAAGGACTGTTTTAAAAATTTTGAATTCAAACCACAGGTTTACCCTGATGAAATATTTTAATTATGATACTATTTCCTTTAATACCGAAATAACTTCATCCTGTTCTTCCGTTGTCATTTCTGAATATATAGGAATTGAAAGTACTTCCGATGCGGCTTTGTTGGTAACAGGAAAATCATCTTTTTTATAACCGAGCGACGCAAAACATTCCTGTTGATGGAACGGCACCGGATAATATATTTCACATCCAATCCTTTTTTCATTTAGCTTCGCCATTACACCATCCCGGTCAGGAATCGCAATTGTATACTGGTTGAAAATATGAAAAGTGCTATAATCCATAACCTTTGGCGTTTTGATATTGGAAATATCTTTAAAGGCATCAGTATAACGTTTGGCATTCTCAATTCGTTTTTCAGACCATGATTGCAGATATTTTAATTTAACCAATAATCCGGCTGCCTGGAGAGAAGCTAAACGGGAATTGTAACCGACAATTTTATGATAATATTTTGGCTCTGCACCGTGCACTCTGAGCATTTTACAGCTATCATTGTTTTCTTTATTATCCGTTACAATCATACCGGCATCACCGGTAGCACCCAGATTTTTTGAAGGATAAAATGAAAAACAGCCATACTCTCCAATTGATCCGGCTTTGTGTCCTTTATATTCCGCTCCAATTGCCTGAGCAGCATCTTCTATAACCACTAAACCATGTTTTTTGGCAATCGCCATAATCGGATCCATATCAGCCACCTGCCCAAAAAGATGTACCGGGACTATAGCTTTTGTTTTTTTGGTGATTGCTTTTTCGATCAGGCTGGGATCGATGTTATAACTGTCCGGTTCGATATCGACAAAGACCGGAATCGCTCCCAAACGGCTGACAACGCCGGCGGTAGCAAAGAATGAAAAATCAGTTGTGATCACTTCATCACCCGGCTGCACCCCGGCAGCCCGATAGGCTAACAAAAGAGCATCGGTTCCGGAAGCCACCCCGATACCATATCCCACATTGCAGAGCGATGCAATTTCTTCTTCGAGTTTTTTTACTTCCGGACCTAAAATAAATTTTCCATGAGACAAAACATTAAGTATAGCCTCATCCATTTCAGATTTTAACAGCTTGTATTGCCTGTTGACGTCTAATAATTGTACAGCCATTTTTTCCTCAATCGTCTTTCCAACCCTGATTTTTCAGGAGCTGTTCTTCGGGTACATCTTTAATTGCTCTGCCGGGGACACCGGCAACAATTTTACCAGCGGGGACATCTTTATGAACCAGAGCCGAGGCGGCTACCAATGAATCTTCACCAATTTCTTTACCGGGCAGAATAGTAGCGTTTACACCTATACGCGCCCCTTTTCTGACCATAACACCTTTGAAGTTTTTAAAACGCTTCTCGGTCCGACCGACATAATTATCATTTGAAGTAGCCACGCAGGGAGCTATAAAAACTCGGTCTTCAAGATCAGAATAAGCGGTGATATAACTGTTGGTTTCCAGCTTGCAGTATTTGCCTATATTACAATAATTTTCAATTGCTACTCCGCGTCCTACAATTGTCTTGCGGCCTATTTTTACATTTTCTCTTACCGTGGCCAGATCCGCCACCAGAACTTTTTGATCAATATCCGAGCCGCGATAAATAACCGCATTGGCGCCTATGATACAATCCGATCCAATTTTGCAGGGGGGTAATTCCTGATCTTTGGTCACCGCAGAATTGGCTGCCCGCATCGGAAGTTTACCGATTACAGTTCCGTCATCGATTCGGACATTATCACCGATTATTGTATCAGGATGAATTGTCACATTGTGTCCGATAATCGTATTCTTACCAATATTGACCTTGTCACCAATGACGCAGAATTCACCGATTATTGTATCTTTACCAATAGCAGCAGAATTTGAAATAATTGAAGTCGCCATTATCTTACCTTAACTATATTAAATTTAATTCACTTGTTTATACCAGCGGTATCTGAAAACAGATTTATATTTTATCCTGAAATCATATTATAAGTTTATTAGTGTCGCTTCATCCCCGGCAGCCACCCTAAAAAAGAATGCAAAAACATCGACAATCTTTTATAATCTTCCGGGTCTGTTTTTTCCAGGCGTTGGTAATATTCGGCAAATGCAGCCAGCAAAATTGACAGAAGCAAAGAAAGGGCAAAAGTACTTACGACAATCAGGGTCCGTTTAGGTGAATAGCGAACTTCCGGTATCCGTGCCCAGTCTAAAACCGATAATACAGGGGTATTTTCCTGTTCCTGAAACTTCACCTGTTCAAACTGCTCCAGCAAAATTTTATATAGGGATTCATTTACCTTAACCCGGCTATACAGCGTTTCATACTGGCCGCGCAGTGATGGGATAGCTGAAATAGGAAGGGAGAAAAATGAACTGTCGGCATTTTTATTTTCCAGCGTATTTAGCTGGTCCTTTACCGTTTGATATTGCTGTACTAATTCTTTCAGATCGGAATGATCCTTGCCTAATTTGGTTTCCTTAATTTTTATATTCAGATCGAGTTCAGCCATCTTGATTTTTAATGCAACAGCCTGATCAATCGCCAATCGGGTCTGCTCATTGAAGTCGATAGCTTTATTGGTCATCTGAAATTCCTCGAATACTTTTCGCGTGGAATCCAATTCGTTTTTTACGCCTTTTAATCTCTCTTCGATAAAATTTTTGTTCTGTTTTAATCGATCGCTTACAATTGTCCTGTTTACTATCTCAAGTTCTTTAATAAAGGTGTTGGCAATTTCCGCTGAACGAGCCGGATCTTTATCCATAAAAGAGACTTCAAGAAGGCCTACATCAGAAACCCTGAAATCAGAATAGTACATGAGAGCTTCATAAGTATCAGTAAAATTATCGGTATGGTAGTATTCCATCAAATTAAATGTATCGATTATCCGCTCCGCAATTGTAGTGCTTTTTAACATTTGGGCGTAAACATCCGAAGGTGTTACCATAATAGGCAGACTAACACCCTTGGTCAACGAGACAGCATCGGATAAATATCCTCCGCCCGGGGTTACGGTTGAAAAATCTTTGGGAGGAAGAATAATAGCAGTCGCTTTATATTTTTTGGGAAGGACAAACGAAACGATAACGGCTATCAGAGTGAGAATCAGGACAAAAGAAATTATAAAATTACGGCGTTTAGCCATCAGTTCCAAAAAGTACCAGAAATTTCCGATTGGTTTTTCGATCATTTTAATTCCTCACGGACACGCACCATTAAAACATCTCCATCATGTATAATTACTTCCGGTGAAAATGTCTCGGTCACCCGAGATATTGGATTATAAATATCAATAATGTTCTTATCAGCTATCTGTTGATAACCACCGGCTAAGTTGATAAAATATTGGGCATTTTCCCCTTCAATAAATGGAAATAGACCGGGATTAAAAACTGCGCCGCTGATTTTAACATAGCCAGCCAAAATCGGTACAAAAATCGAATCATTCGGTCTCAGCTCAATCTCATTCAACCCAACATCACATTTAAGAGGATATCTGCGGGTGGTGGACCTTCCCCATTCATCAATAACAGCAGGCCGGAAAATTATTGTTCTCTTTATATTGGCGCGGGGAGTAAAGCCGCCCGCATTGGATATTAATTCACTCAGCTTCAAGCCCGCTTGATAGGGATATCTTCCAGAATTATTTACTGCTCCAAATATTATGAGGTTGTTGTTATCCAAAACATTTTGATTAAGCGGAACAAAAATCACATCACCCTGATGCACAGCCTGACCGTCATATAACTCATGCTTATTACCAATGATAATTTCAACTCTGGATCTGTCACCCGTATTTCTAATGCCTCCGGCCAGAGCCAATAAAAGATTCAGATCATCTCCTTCTAAAAGCTCAATTTCACGAGGCGAATTTACTTCGCCCACAACCTGAACCCGTTTATCAGTCTTGCCCGGCACATAAATATTATAACCGGCATACAGGCAGGGATTTTTTTCACTCTCCCCCAAATAAAATGCCCGGTCAAGATCAACAACTAAATCCTTAGGCCCGCCGGAAAAAATTATATTTCTATTTGATCCGTAATAACTAACTCCTCCGGCTGAATCCAATATTTCTGAAACTCGCTGTGAAGTAAAAGCTGTATAAAGTCCTGGAATTTTAACAGCTCCACTGATATTTATGGCTACTCTTGAGGGATTTTTATTAATTGAAAAGGCTATCTGGTCGACATTGTACAAACCGGTCAGCTTCTCGTTTAAAATTTCTTTCGCCTGTGAAAGAGTTTTGTTCGCTAAATCAAATATACCTAAAGTACCATGAACAATTTTACCCTCAGGATCAACAGGCAAATCAAGCGTGGAGAGGTGAGCATCGATAAATGTAACCCTTAAAATATCTCCGGGTCTGATTAAATAAATATCGGGATCAATCGGATGGTCAAAATAGCGATAGCTGCCGAGAAAATCCTGTCCGGCACTATCAGGATTATTTGATTGGGCAGAGGTATTACCTCTTGTAATCCAAAAGAAAATAAATAGTAATCCTAATATTTTCACAGAACATTTAATGTTCAAAATCTTATCTCCAAACAACTTAGTTCATTTTTATAATAAACATACAACCGCCAACAATAACTTATATTCCATCAAATGTCAACTTCAATGGGAAGACAGGTAGCTAATCTGCTTTTTTTATTCCCTCTTTCCAAATACAACCCAAATTAAAGATATTGACAGTAATGATATTATCATTCCGAGATAAAAATAGGGTGTGCGGTATTTAAGCTCAACAGTATGCTTTCCCTTTTTAAAATCAAAAGCTATAACCCCTTGATCATCCACTAACAAACGCCCGTCAACAGCATACCAGCCCGGATCATACCCCATACAAATCATCATCTCTCCGGGTACAAGGCCATTAAGTTCGTAATTGATTTCATTATTGTTATAATCTCGCCTGATAATTTCCGCTTTTCCCGTCTTGAAATATTCCATCAGGACATTCTCATCAGGATCAACAATCGCCCGGCTGGGATGATAGGCTGACAACCAGGGGGTTATAAGCGATCCCTTGTTGGCGAGATAATTTTGATATGCATGAGCTTTGTCATCTATCACTTGTTGAAAAATTGATGATCGGACAACTTCGACAGGTTTTTGATGAAAGGCACTGTTCATTATCGGCCAGGCAAAAGCCATGTTGGTAAGAATGATGATACCCCCGATTAGCGGAAGGATTATCTTTCCTGTACTCTTTTTAGATTCCTTAAAAAACAGGCTTAGCCTGTCAAAGCCAAAACCGCCGAGGATAGCAACAGATAAAATGACAAATTGAAATGCTCTTCCGGTACAACGGGCTGAACTAAATCCAGGGAAATGGCTTAAAATATTCCAGGGAGAAAGTGCTCCAAAATTTCCCATACCTAAAAGTAAAAAGAAAACAGTCAAAATTAGCCATACGAGGTGTGGCTTGAATTTTACAACAATGATATAAAGAGCCAGCAATGCCAGAATTGGAGATATATAAGCCCCATATTCGTGCCAGGCCCAGAACTGACCATCGAAATTTTTAGCAAAAAGGGAATGCTTTAAGCCAAAGAATATCGAACCAAAAGCACCGAATGGAATTGATTCTTCCGGATTGCCCGGCCATTTATTCTGAATAAGATAAATGACCATAGGAACAAATTTTATGGCAGATAAACCAATCCCCCCTATCGTTGATAGAACAAGACTTTTTAATTCGGCAATATTCCTGTTTTGTACGGAGCGAAGGATTACCAAAAGATATGAAAAGAGCATTGTATAGAGCAATGGAATCGCTGCTCCGTTACCAAGGATCATCAGGGCAAGAGTAATTGATGCCCAAATTATATTTTTCTTTGACTGCCCCGACTGCAAAACAAAAAAAACAAACCAGGGCAAAAAAGCAAAATGGGTAAAGGGAATATGCCCCTCGGCAAAATGAAGCGCAAAATGAACCGAACCAAAATAGGCTACCGACACTACAAATGCAGATAAACGAGTTATACCTAATGAACAGGCTAGCTTGTGGCTCCCCCAAAAACCGAGAAAGTAACAAATCAGCACCTGCAATTTTAATCCGATTACCGCCCCGAAAATCAAATAAAGGAGGAAAAAGGGTGTTATTACCCCCACTTCGGGGTGATGGAAGAGGATATTCCCACCTCCCAAATAGGGATTCCAAAACGGAAACTGACCGTAATGAATAATCGATCCGGCCGGAATACCGGCAATACTTGTAAAAAGATCCCAGTCTCTTACTCCCCAATTGTTAATATTCATCAGAAATGGAAGAGTATAGTAGACCGCCAGAAGAAGAAAGATGCCCGGATATAAGAATTTTGACTTTCTAAAGTCCATAATTAACACTAACTTGACCTAATGGTTTTGATGGTGGTAACTTAATGAATTATTCATATTTGAAAAGTAAAAGTTTTGGGATTCCCTCCCTAATCTGGTTAATTTATGTCATAGCCATAATAATATTATTTTCAATCGGGAATAGTAAATATCCAACCATCCCCCAGGTATTAACCCAATGGGATGGACAGCATTATTACACAATTGCCCATAGCGGTTATGAGGCTTTCCCTTGTCCTGAGAACAACTCGCTAATTTGCGGCAATGTCGGCTGGTTTCCTTTTTATCCATTGGTTGGCCGGGCAGTTGGAGCAGTTTTGTCTCTTTTTGGAGTTGGATTCAGGTGGGCCTTACCTGTAACCAGCCTGCTTTCTCTTTGGGGAGCATTACTACTATTGTTCTTAATGGTGGAAAAGAGATATGACTTAAGAACCGCAGTCTGCTCAATAATAGCCATGCTATTATTTCCATCTTCGTTTTATTTTGCCACCGCATTCCCTTATTCTCTCTTTTTGTTGTTAAGCTTGCTGGTCTTTTTCCTTCTCGAAAAGAGATGCTATCTCCTGACTGCAATTCCGGCGGGACTACTGACAATAACCTATCCATCAGGGATAGTAATAGCCTTACCCATCTTATGGGTTTTATTTAGTGAATGGAAGAATCTCACAAATAAAAACAGGCTCAGCTTGTTAATTAGTTTTATGTCAACCGGATTTTCTCTCTTTTTGTATTCTCTTTTTAACTGGTGGAAATTTGGAGATTTCTTCTTATATCTGCATTTCCAACAGAAGCCATACTATGCCCATGATGCTGCTATTCCGTTGGTTACCATTTATAAATCGCTGGCGACATTCCAATTCGGACATCCGGTTTATATAATGTTAATTTTTATAATTTTAGCAGTAATCCTCTTTTATAATAAAAAGACACTCGTGTCCTGGCAGATATTTATGTTTGGGATTCTGCTTTTTACGCCCTCGGCCGGAACAACCGATTGCTATTACCGTCATATCGTGGTCGCTTTTCCATTGTTTGTAATGATTGGGAATAGTCTGAACACATGGCGGAAATATTTATTGCCGGTTTATGCGATTGTTTCGATAGTCTTAATGTGGTTTGTATATTTGAATAATTACAAACAAGGCCTGTTGATGTAGGTAATACGTAATTTGTGCCTGGCAGGCGCCCTCGTCTGCTGGCACAGACCTTGTCTGTCTTTTTGGGTACATGAGGGCGAGTGCCGCCCA
>JBDRQG010000059.1:0-3617 GCA_043826475.1 bacterium | reverse complement strand
ATGACAAGTAATTTTTGATAATATTTTCAGATACAGGTTTTGGGCAACAGGTCATGGCGCTGGAAACAGTTTGAAATCTTGAGATAAGCGTCATAAATATAAATGGACGGGTTGGATTATTCCATGATAAAAAGTGTAAATATTTGCGATAAATCACGTGGAACTTGAATTAATTATTTTAACTTACCAACTGGAAAAATTAAGGGAGTGATATTCAATGAAAAAAATTACCGTTTTATTTGGCCTTACTTTTTTAGCGGTCTTATGGCTGGGAGCACAGGAGATAAAAGTTCTGGACACCGTAATAATTCCGACCGAACAAAACAATTACACCGCTCCGCAGTTCAGCCCCGATGGTGAAAAAATACTGTTTACGCAATTTGGGTTTAAAGGGCTGTGGTTGTACGATTTAAGCAAGAAATCTCTGAGCCAGATAAATGATTATACGGGCGCCGGCTATGAACCGGTGTTTACTGCAGATGGAAAACAACTGGTTTTTCGCATTGATGAATACGTAAAAATGAGAAAATATTCAACTCTGGCGATTCAGACAATCGGTGATAAGAAAATTGAGTATCTGACTGAGAAAATGCGCTATTTATCACCTGCAACTCTAGTGAACAATATTATGTTGGTATTTAGGGAAAATAAAGCCGTTAAAGTTATTAATGCTAGTAATAATGAAAAGATTCAATCCAGTGTTATCCATGAAACATATGGATATATTGAGAAGCAAAATATTGTTTTGCTGATAAATGGAGAAAGAAAAGAACTTCGTCCTATTGATAATGGAGATTATATCTGGTTTTCACTGTCACCAGATAAAACAAAGATGGTATTTACCGTTGTTGGCGGGAGTACATATATCGCTGATACTGAAGGAAATATACTGACTATGTTAGGGAGGGCGAATGCTCCCAAATGGTCTCCTGATGGAAAATGGATCCTGTATATGATCGATGAAGATGATGGTCATGTTGTTATATCGTCCGATATTTGGGCTGCCAGGGTTGACGGGAAAACACGGATTCAGTTGACAAAAACAAACGATATCCATGAAATGTATCCAGCATGGTCACCATCGAGGGACAAAATTGTGTATGAAACAAACAGTGGTCAAATAGTTTTTATGAATATTAGTATCACAGATTAAATAATAGTATCAATAGCAAGTTTTTGTATTGGAGCGCATAATGAGATATTTAATACTTTTTTTATTTTTTCTTAGCAGTGTAGTGTTTGGTCAAATTACGGGCCTGGAAGGTTGGGATATCTATCTGGACCCCGGTCATAGCCAAAAGGAGAATATGGGAGTATACGGCTATTCAGAAGCGGAAAGAAATGTTCGAGTCGGTTTGCGTCTTCGTGATATGTTGCTTAATGAAACTGATATAGATACCGTCTACATTTGCAGGACAAACGATTCTCAATCAGTTACATTGACTCAAAGAACTACTGACGCCAATACAAAAGGAGCCAGTTGGTATCACTCGATCCATAGTGACGCCGGTACGGCCACCTATAATAGTACGCTGCTGCTTCACGGCGGGTGGAGACAAAACGGACAAACCGTTGAAAAAACTCAGCAGGGTGGTAAAAAAATGAGTGATATCATGGTGGATGTCTTAACCCGCGGAATGCGAACTACCACAAGAGGAAATTATGCTGACCGCACATTCTACCAGGGATTTCCGGATAATCATGATAATAAATATCCTTATCTTCATGTAAATCGGGAAAGTAACATGCCTTCAGAGCTTAGCGAAGCAGGATTTCACACAAATTCCAGACAAAACCAATTATTTATGAATGATGACTGGAAACGTCTGGAAGCAAGGACTTATTATTGGTCTATATTAAAATTACATGATATTCCAAGACCGTTAGTTCGAATCCTAACTGGAAATGTAAAAGATAAAGAAACCAACATTCCTCTGAATGGGGCGGAAATAAAAGTTGAAAATCGCACATATACTACTGATACTCATGGGAGTTTATTTTATAAATATACCAGCGATCCGGATTTATTACATAATGGCTTTTATTATTTTGAAGAGATTAACAATGATGAGGTCGAAGTAGTTACTAGTGCGGAAGGATACTATCCAGACACATTGACCGTAGGTATGATTGATACATTTTTCACTTTTGTGGACTTCCGCCTGATATCTAAAGCATTACCAACAATTGTTTCAACATATCCATCTAATGGGGACACTGGGGTTTCAGTGTTGGATGATATCGTTATTCGGTTTAATAGACCAATGACCCCCGATTCAATCGCTTCAAATATCATTATTGAACCGTCTATTGTTGGTGGATTCAGATGGAGTGATATTAATCGTGAATTGAAGATTATTCCTGAGCAGCTTGAGTTTAAAACAAATTATACAATTACAATCCCCGGCACAATAACCGATAATTATGGGCACCAACTCGATGGAAATTCTGATGGTGTTAGTGGAGATGATTTTGTCTTTAATTTTACAACCGGATTTGACAATGTACCTCCCAACTTAGTAAAAATATATCCTCCAACAAGTTCAACTAATATTGAAAGGCAACCAATTATTAGTTTTGAATACGATGAAGAATTGAGTGAAGAATCAATATCAGACGAGATATTTATTTTAGAAAGATTTGCTGATGGCACACATGTTAATGGTATTTTAAAACACTATGTAATTAATGACAGAAGTGTTTTAAACTTTTTCCCCGAATCTAAATTACATGCTTCTGAGATTTATGTAAGTCGAGTCAATAAAGGGTTAAAAGATCTCTTGGGTAATGAAATTACTATCACACAATCAAAAAGTTTTAAAACTGGAGTTAATGATATAACTATTACAATGATAGATAATTTTGAGAATAGTGTAACTACAAATTGGTGGCCCCCTGATCAAAGTGGTACAAAAGCCGGGTTTGATCCACCTACAGCACGGCTAATAAACAATGAATATAAAAATTTATTGTCTAATAGTACTACGTCTATGGAAATCTATTATGATTGGGACCTCAGTTCTTCGGAATGGATTATACGAGAATATTTATCAGGCGGGATACCAAGGACAGTATTTTTTAACACAGATTATATTCTTCAAATATACATTTTTGGCGATGGAAGTGGTAATCAATTTCGGTTTGCTATTGACGAAGGTTCATCATCTACGAATTTACCGAACCATGAAGTGTCTCAATGGTACACCATTAATTGGATTGGATGGCGCCTGGTTGACTGGGATTTGAGTGATCCAAATTCGGTTGGTTCGTGGATAGGAAATGGGATTTTAGATGGAGCTATTTACCGTTTTGATAGTATTCAATTGACACATTTACCGGAGGGCAACGAAACAGGGTCTTTATATTTTGACGACTTGCGGCTTGTTAAGGTTGAGGCCCTTGGCATTGACGATGAATCTCGCCAAATTGCGGGACAGTACACCCTTCATCCGAACTACCCGAATCCTTTTAATCCGTCCACTACAATATCTTTCACACTCCCGGCGGCCTCCTCTGTTCGCCTGGATATTTACAATGTGCGGGGTGAAAAAGTGCAGACACTGGTCAACGACTATTATAATGCCGGTTACTGGACTGAAGTCTGGGATGGAAAAAAT
>JBDRQG010000058.1:0-4991 GCA_043826475.1 bacterium | reverse complement strand
ATATGTATTAGAGGAATGGTATAAAATTCATCGAGGCCCTTCACCAAAATATGATTTTTTCCCAAATAAATATAAGTTCCCCCATATAAAAATAATCGAATAACAATTTAAGGAGTAACAAAAATGAAAAAGAATTTGTTTCTATTTGTGATCCTCATTAGTGCTTGCGACCTTATTAATCCTCCGGATGATAATGGTGAGGATTCTCTCATTTACAGTAGTACTCTATCCGGTAAGGTTTTACTTGAGAACCAAATTGAACACAGCAATGCCCTTATTTATATTGACAGTCTGGATATAGGTGTAAGCAGTGATTCTAGTAGTCTTTTTAAATTTCAATTCACAGACGACGACAGCATTTACAATGGAATATTCACGATTTATTACTTTCTTGAGGATTACGAAATAGATTCTGCCAGAATTATGCTCACAAGTGGGAAAGTAAAATTGGATACACTTGATGTTGACTCAAAAGGTAACCTGCCTCTGGTAGAAATGAAACAGATTCTTCATGTAGAAGGATGGACAAATAAGGAGGAATACCGCATTGGCGAAATGCTGGATTTCACGGCAAGATGGACCAATGTTTCAGATAGGATAATTAGTCTGTTTATTCCAAGCAGTGGGCATGTAGGGATATATCGTGACGCCAATTATCCTGGATTTAGTCTTACACCGGGAGATCCTGTACCTGCTTATGAAATCTACTATTTATCGCCGGGTAGTTTCTATGAAGAAGATTCGGAAAATCGCGTTCCTGAGGGAACATATACATATCGGTGGGTGAATTCGACTTTGGTTGATACTTTCTGGGTGCTTGAGCCGGTCGAATATATTGTGATTAACTATATTGAAATAGAGGATCGTGGATATACTGTACCAAAGACAATGCGTGACTTCATATTTTTTGAGTGGGAAGGTTTGCACCTTGGAGAATCGCCAAGGTATGACAAAAAGCCAAATAAATTTGATTTTCCTAGTATACAGATAATTGAGTAATTATCAGGGGGTTTTGCCATGAAAAAATACTTTATGATATTTTTATTTGTATCATCTTTCATATTTAGAAATGAATTAGACGCGCAAATTTATTCAGAGGCACCGATAACGATAGTGGATGGTCAGATATATACAGATATGATTTATGTCAAATTTAAAAGCCATGATGTATTGTCTCTTCCAGATGGAATAACACAGGTAAACGGTCAGTCAATTTCTTCCGCATATCCCAATATAACAAACATTTTTTCAGAATTCAGTTCAATGCGTAATTTGTCTCTCGAGGACATTTCTTTCCGCAAAGCCATACCCGGAGCTAGACCACAAGATACAGTTTATGTAGATGTTAAAACTGGCGAGAGACGAAAACTACCTGTTCTATCCAGGGTTTTTATTGTTGAGTTTCCAAAGCCGGTTGATGTTGAAGCTCTTATTTCGCAATTGGAAAACCAACTGGAAGTAGAATACAGCCACGGCCCGGTTCAGATGGTTCCATGTAGTGATAATTCTCCTAATGATCCCAAATATGTTGATGGTACACAGTGGTATCTTGATAGCCTTAAAGCACCAGAGGCATGGGATATCACTAAGGGTGATTCAGACATAAAAATAGCAGTTATAGATCCTCAGGGCGTGCCTCAAAAGGATCACCCTGACCTCGTCAATAAAATAGTTTCGGGTGGTGATACACAACCGGAACGTTATCACCCAACAAGAGTAGCAGGATTTGCCGGTGCAGAAACCGATAATGGAGTAGGTATCGCCTCTCTTGGTTGGCATACAAGTATACTGACCTATGAATCGACAAACGATGATGAGAATCGTTCCATTCTTGCTGGTAAAATAGATGATGCTGTCACTGCAGGTGCGGATGTCATAAATCTAAGTTTAAGAACAGTCAAAGGAGGATTTTTAGAATGTGGTCCTCTTCCAAAAGCGAGCAGTTCAATGAGAATTTATTATTATTATAATTGGGATTATGCACTTGTCGGAGACGCGATAGAGAGTGCTATTATCCAGAATGTTGTTGTAGTGGCATCAGCGGGAAATACTGCAGAAATACTTCCCGGTGATCAGTACCCATGTGAAGATGTTCCCTATCCCTGTTACCCGGCTAAATACAATGGAGTAATCGGAGTCAGTGGCTCTTATCAAAACGGAAATTTTCGTGATGACTGGAATTATGGAGACTTTGTTGATGTTAACGCACCTGGTGCAACAAATGAAAGTATGGGATTGTACACAACGACAACAGGTAGTACTTACGGATACTATTCAGGGACATCTTTTTCAGCACCTATGGTAGCAGCACTTGCTGCGTTAATAATATCGGTTAACAACACGTTAACTCCGGCAGAAGTACAGAGTATTATGGAAAACACAGCTGATCAAACTGATAGTCGATATCAGAGCAGTCCAAATGATTATATGGGCCACGGTCGAATAAACGCATACGAAGCTCTGAAATATACTCTGGAAAACTATGGGGGCACATTGTCAGGTGAAGTAGTTTTTAGTGAAGATATTACAATAAATCAGGGTAAGACATTGACAATTGAGCCTGGTGCGATTGTTAAGTTTGCATCGGGCAAAAAGTTAAGGATATATGGCACTCTCATCGCAGAAGGCACCGAAGATGATCCAATAGTATTCATCTCTGCAAACGAATCCCGGGGCCCAGGGTACTGGTATGGTATTGTTTTCGAGGATGGCAGCAGTGGATCAGTCAAATATTCCAAGATTAAAGATGCCTATTACGGTATTCGTTGCAACGGTTCCACACCACAGATATACCATAATATTATTTCGAATAACTACTACGGAATATACATTTACAATACCGGCTCAAGCTATGCAACTATCTCACATAATGAAATTCAGGATAATTCTGTATATGGTATATATCTTTACAATTCATCCCCTTTTATCGAATACAATGAGTTCAATAATAACGGTTACGCAGGGATTCGTTGTTACAATCATTCTTCTCCGAGCATACATCATAATGTCATCACAGGTACAGTTAGCGCTAGCCCCTCTTATGCTGCTATAGCATGTTGTTACTACAGTCCTGCATATATTTCCTACTATACAACGGGTCCGGGATGTAATTTAATCACAGGCAATAACGGTAATGGGATATATGGCGATTATAATTGTAATATTTTTGCTTACTGGAACAGCATTTATGGAAACAATGGCTATGAGGTCAAAGCCTATCAACCTTGCACAATAACGGCCCGGTATAACTGGTGGGGCTCCTATCCGCCCAATCCTGATGAGTTTAACGCTACAAATGGTGCATCCATAGATTATACGCATGCATTATCCTACGATCCTTTAGGGGGAATGGCAAAAAACATAGCTTCATCAGGGAAAGGAAATCCCGGTACTGCTGATGACTCTAATGACTTTTATTTTGATGATGATTTGGATTTGGCCTTGCAGTATCAACTGGAAGGAAAATTTGAGGATGCCATTATCGTCTATGAAGAGGTAATAAGGAAAGAGATAAAGACAGCAAAAGGACGATATGCGTTGGTGCGATTGGAGGAATGCTACTGGCGTTCTAACCGGAATGGATTTATCGAGTACCTCAACGAGAAAATTCGCCCCAAACTTTCCAGAAAGGATAGTCTTCTTACGGGAATGACCCTTGAAATGGAAGCTCATTGGTTGACTACCGAGGGTAAATTCCAGGATGCTCTTTCAAATTTGATGAAAATCAGGAAAAATTTCCCTAAGAATTCTGAAATGGACAAGCATGCCATGTTTAATATGGGCGTTATCTACTTGAACGATTTGAGTGATCCTTCTAAAACTATGGAGGTGTTTGCCGAGATAGCAGCGAAGTATCCTGATGATCCATTGGTATTGGACAGCAAAGCATTATTGGGCGAGCTTGATGAAGATGGTTTGAAAAAATTGAGGATGCAGAAACCTGAAGAAAAGGAACAAACTGAATACAGAAGTTCAATACCGGAAGAGTTCATTCTTTTGCATAACTTCCCTAATCCCTTCAATGCTATAACCACCATCAAATACGGGCTTCCCAAAGGGACAAAGGTAAACCTGAAGGTATTTGACATCCTTGGGCGAGAAGTGACTACCCTGGTGGCTCAGCATCAAGCTGCCGGTTACCACCAGGTAAGCTGGAATGCATCTGCCTATTCATCTGGAATCTATTTTTATCAAATTCGATGTGGTAAGTTTCAAGAGATCCATAAGATGTTTTTACTGAAATAAGTACGATGAGTGGCTATTGAGACATCTTTTTATAGTGAAATCAAGAAAGCAGCGCAACATTTTAGGCGGCAGAATTAAATTTCTGCTGCTCGCTTTTGGGATTCTTTTGCTCGGATGCGGTTCTAAAACTAAAGATTCCCGGACGATCGATTTCTGGGCTATGGGCGTGGAGGCACAACATCTCGGGGAATTGATAACGGTATTCGAAAAGGAAAATCCTGAATTACATGTTCGGGTTCAGGCAATTCCCTGGTCGGCGGCCCATGAAAAATTACTAACAGCATATGCCGGTAATTCCACCCCCGATCTATGCCAGTTAGGCAATACCTGGATACCGGAATTTGTCATCCTGAATGCTATTGAACCGTTGGATACACTTCTGAAAACTTCAACAGACATTGATACAGCCCAATACTTTTCGGGGATTTGGGCAACGAACGAAATTGATGGAACGCTATATGGAATTCCCTGGTACATCGATACCCGGCTGCTATTTTATCGGAAAGATATATTTGAAGAACTTGGACACTCGACGGCGCCAACGACATGGGAAGAACTGTTTGATCTGTCTCTGAAAATTCAAAATGAGGAGAAGACCGAATATGCTTTCTATTTGCCCTTGAACGGTTGGCATGAAATTGTAGCCATGGCTATGCAAAACGGCTCAACACTGTTAAAAGATAACAATTCTTATGGTGACTTTGATGCGCCTGAATTTCAGAATGCACTGCGATTTTTTCTAAAAT
>JBDRQG010000057.1:0-9572 GCA_043826475.1 bacterium | reverse complement strand
AACTCCTGTACCCCGTCAAGTTTAAGTTCCAAAAACACCAACATCTTCAGATTTATCCAGGATTGAGAAGAATTCCTGGCTGGTATTATGAAAGTAAATTCTAGTTCATTGTAACATTTAAAATTACAAATAAGCTACTTTGGAATAATATTGGAGAAAAAAACAGAAGATCAAAAGCTGGAGTTTATAGGTATGGCTAATTAAAAATTAAACTGCCGAAGGGGGGACTCGAACCCCCACGACCTTGCGATCACTGCGCCCTGAACGCAGCGCGTCTACCAGTTTCACCACTTCGGCAATATAAATTTAATGACTATAAGAGTCATTATTTGTTCGGCCAATATAGGAGTTATTATTTGAAAAGCAATCCCCTTTTTTTAAACTATTTATCCCATTATAAAATTCATAAAACCATAAAAAAACCGTCCCGAGGCTGGGACGGTTCTAATTCCAACGATTAATATTGTATTCTAATTCAGATAAGCTCTAAGTGAACGACTGCGGGAAGCATGACGTAAACGGCGAATTGCTTTTTCCTTAATCTGTCGAACACGTTCGCGGGTCAATGAAAACCGGGCGCCGATTTCTTCAAGTGTCAGCGCTTTTTCATGATTTAACCCGAAATAAAGATTGATCACCTCGGCTTCGCGAGGCGTCAATGAATCAAGAGCTTTGTCTATCTCTAACCGGAGCGAATCACTCAGAAGCGATTCATCCGGCGAGGGCTGAAATTCATCCTCAAGCACATCGATCAGAGAGTTGTCTTCCGACACCGAAAACGGCGCATCTAACGAGAGATGCGAATTCGAAATCTTTAATGTGTCAGCAACTTCTCCTTCGGTTAATTCCAGTTCTTTGGCGATCTCTTCCGGCGATGGATTGCGCCCCAGTCCCTGCTCCAGCCGGCTTGAGATTTTACCAATTTTGTGGAGAGTTCCCACTCGATTCAACGGCAAGCGAACTATCCTGCTCTGTTCGGCCAAGGCCTGTAAAATCGCCTGGCGAATCCACCACACGGCGTAAGAGATAAACTTGAATCCCCGGGTCTCATCAAATCTTTTCGCGGCTTTAATAAGGCCGATATTGCCTTCATTAATTAGATCCGCCAGTGAAAGACCCTGATTCTGATACTGTTTTGCTACCGAGACAACGAAGCGAAGATTGGCTTTGGTTAATTTTTCCAGGGCTTTTTTATCGCCCTGCTTTATTTTTCTAGCCAGTCGCACTTCTTCCGCGGCATTGATCAAAGGGGTTTCCCCGATTTCGCGGAGATACAGATCCAAAGACCTGTCTTCATCGCGATATTTTAGGGATTGTTTAGCCACAGTTTACAACTATTCCCTTCCTATAAGAAGTCAGTTATAAAGTACCCGCACTTGCAGGTATCTTCCGTCCCATCATTGGGACAGTATTTTATTAAGGACGCAAAACCCGGCGAGCAATCGTGCCGTCCGCTTCCTGTACAATAAGCGGAATACGGTCGGATGATCCCTGCACCTGTTTTGCAATTGTTACCACATCATTTATCGACTTGACAGTTTTATCACCAATCTGGAGAATCAGAGTTCCTCTGGTAATTGATGCTCTGTCACCCGGTGAGCCGGAATAAACCCGCCTGACGAATACACCCGGAACATGTTCAATAGAGAGAAGTTCCGCAATTTCCGGTGTAAAAGTCAGAAGTTCCATCCCCATCCAGTCATAAGTATCAAAATCATCAGGTTGGATTTGTTCCTGTCCGGAGGTCAAATATGTATCCCGGTCGCCAATTTCAGTACTAACCTTTTGTTTAATTCCATTTCGGTATAACTCAATTGGTACATTCTGGCCGTTTCTAACGGTAGAAACCAAAACCGAAAGCTGACCGGCATTATCTACATCCTGATTATTGAATCTAACTATTATATCACCTTTTTTAATCCCCGCATTTGCAGCAGGTGAACCAGTAAAAACCGAATCGATCATCACCCCTTTAACAGCATCAAGTCCCTGCCTTTTGGCTTCATCCTCGGAAACATTATTTAAATATACCCCCAGCCAGCCTCTTTGTACTTTGCCCATCGAAATAAGATCAGGGACAATTGCCCGGGCCAGATTTATCGGAACAGCAAAACCAATTCCAACCGATCCGCCGGTGGGGGAAGAAATTGCAGCATTAACGCCAATAACTTCTCCTTTTAAATTTAATAGAGGACCTCCGGAATTACCCGGATTGATCGAGGCATCAGTTTGGATATAATACTGGTAATTGGGCGTCTCACTGCCAAAATTAAGATGGCTTCTCCCCTTGGCAGAAATTACACCCACTGTAACCGTCCGATCCAATCCCTGCTGCGGGAAAGGATTCCCGATGGCTATAGCCCAATCGCCAACTTTCAGATAGTCTGAATCTCCAAAAGGTATTATTGTTATATCCTCCTCAGGATCGACTTTTAATACCGCCAAATCTGTTTCAGGATCAGCGCCAACAACTTTAGCGTCATACTGGAAGCCAGTTGAAGTTCGAACAGTCAGTTTCTCAGCGTTTTCAACCACATGATTATTAGTCAGAATATAGCCATCTTCACGGAAAAAGAATCCTGAGCCGGAGGAAGTGGAATAACCTGAATGGCGATACCACCAAGGCACAGTCTCTTCTTTGGTACGAGCCGAGATGTTTACTACTGCATTCTGGACTTTTTCCACCACCGATACAAATGGGGATTCTATATCTCCATTATTGTTTACCAGCGGGTATTGGCCGGTTTCGGAAATATTGGTATAGGACTGGGCATTAGTTTGGGGGGATATATCCAGACCGGACGTAACTATGACCCCGAAAATAATTCCGAGTAATAGCAAAAAACCGGCTGTAAACAATGAGCGTCCCCACTTGCCCGGTGAAGATAAGGGATGAACAGGTCTATTCAATTATCAAAGTCCTCCAGACATTAGCCTGTCATTATAGGCAAAGTTAAATTACATGTCAAGCACTATATTATTCCATGCTCTTTTAAATCATACTCTTATAACGCACAACATGGCTGTTATGATTCAAAAATATTGTAATTTTTAACAAAAACAGCCATTATTTAAGCAATTGTAACTGCCATTATACAATCTACGCAGGTTTCAGCCGATTATTCAACATTTCATTCAAATGGACTTCTTTTCATTGCTATTGACTTTTATGTTTGTGGTAACTACTTTCATATAGTTATGGCATCACCATTTATAATGAAAAACGAGCTGATTGAAATTGGCCGGCTGCTGTATCAGCAGAAGATGATTGCGGGAACCGATGGGAATATTTCGGTTAAACTGGATGATGATCGTATTATGATTACCCCATCCGGATTGCCCAAAGGGGGTTTAAAGCCTGAAGATCTGGTAATTGTCGATATCAATGGAAAACACCTCCAGGGTACCCTAAAAGCCTCCAGTGAAAGCCTCATGCATCTCTTTGTTTATAAAAACAGGCCGGAAATTAAAGCCTGTGTCCATTCTCACGCCCCTTATATAACTGCTTTTGCAGTGGCTGGAATCCACTTAGCTGAAGACATTTTACCGGAAGTTGTTGTTTCAATTGGAGGTATCCCCCTGACAGATTATGCTCCCCCCGGAACTGATGCCGTACCAAAATGCCTGGAACCACATCTTGAAGCCAATAATGCCTTTGTTTTGAGAAATCACGGTTTACTTACTATAGGTCGTTCACTTAAAGAAGCCTTTTTCAGGCATGAGACAGTTGAGCATTATGCCCGGATAGTACATCTGGCACGTCAATTGGGAAATATTGACTCAATACCCTCGGAAGATTTTAAAAGACTGGAAAAAATGCGTCAAAAGCTTGACGATACCTGGTCTCAAAAAAAATAACGGAGATCGCCCTCAATGCTGATTAAAAAAGTTGTTGTTGATCGGGCTGACCGCCTTTATCAATTACCACCTGATATATCATCGTTTATTCCCGGGATGAGACGCCGGCTTAAATCTAATAAAGTCAAAATTCTTGACCTCGCTTCATTTAACTGGATTGACGCTTTCCCCTCTGATAAGGAAATCACATCAGAGTCACTCAAACCGGCCTCGGAAAATGATATTGAACAGCTTAAAACAGAACTGGCCGAATGGTACAACAGCTATCATGGGGCTAATCTGGAACCGACAAAAGAAATTTATATTGGGGGTAGTATTTCCAATCTCATGTGGCAGATCGCCCTCACTTTTATTGATCACAGCGATATTGCTTTTGTCCCTGAACTGGGTCTTCCTCTTTATCACCGTCTGGTAACTGCCTGCGGGGGGCAAGCCCTCAGCTATGTCATAAGCGCCAAAAATCACTGGCTGCCGGATTATGATCGTATTACTTCTCCATTGGGACGGATTGCCCGCCTGATGTTTCTCAATTCTCCCCATAATCCAACCGGCGCCGAATTAAACGAAAAAACGATTACCGACCTTATATGGATTGCTTCAAGAGAGCATATTGCTATTATAATTGATGCGGCTTACGCCACTCTTTCCGGCAGGAAACCGGTATCATTTATAAGTGTCAAAGGGGGCAAGAATGTAGGGGTCGAGGTCGGCTCATTTTCTTATACCTTCGGACTTCCATCTCTTCCCTTAGGCTTTGCGGTCGGAAACCGTGAAATAATAAGCGGAATCAGGCAAACGAGTAAATTTTTTAACATACATATTCCAAAGTATTATCTTGAATTTATAACAACAGCTATCCGACAGTTCCCTTCAGATTCGCTCAAGGAGATCCGCAAAACCATTAATACCAATACCTCCGAAGCAAATAAGCTCCTGTCAATTCTTGAATTGGAAAAAGCTGGATTTGATTCGATTCCTTTTCTTTGGGCAAAAACTAATGGCAGAAAACAATCTACCACCACTGTTCGGCAGTTGTATCGACGTGCTCATATACAGAGCGTTCCGGGCGTAGCCTTTGGTAACAGCGGAGAAGGCTATATCCGTTTTTCAACTACCGCATCGGCAGATACCTATATCCTTGCTCAGGAGAATGCTAAAAAGAGGCTTAGAATCCTTAAAAGAGATGATGACGATGAAGGATCTGATTAGAATAAAAGAGATGTCATTCTATGGTTATCATGGAGTGACCGCCGCTGAAAAAGAAACCGGCCGTAAATACGAAGTTGACTGCGAACTGGAAGTTGATCTGGCTGAACCGGGTCAGACTGACCAGTTATCCGATACTATCGATTATGAAGAAGTCTTCAAGCTGATAAAGAACGAAGTTGAGAATACTGCTTATTCCCTGCTCGAACGACTGGCCTCAAGTCTGGCTGGTAAATTACTTGACACTTTTCCGGTTTATCGTGTTACTTTAAATGTAAGAAAAATGACGCCGCCTATTGCCGGGAATATTAAGTATATTGAAGTGGAAATTACCCGGTATCAGGCTGATGTGTCAAAATTGTTAAATGAAAAAGAGAAATGAGGTTTGTGTGAGCACACCGGCATACATATTATTAGGATCAAATCTTGGGGATCGTGAAAAAAACCTGACCAAGGCCCAAACCAAACTGGAAGCAGTTTCCGGTCTCGAAATAGTGGCCTCTTCTGCAATTTATATTTCCGAACCGCATCAAATGGAGGGCGAGAATCCCTCATTTATGAATCAGGTTATAAAAATTGAATATCAATATCTCCCTAATGAATTGTTGAATGCTCTGGAATTAGTTGAAAAAAATCTGGGGCGCACCGGCAAAGGAAAGAAAGAACCGCGAACAATTGATCTGGATATATTGTTATTCGGTGATGCAATTATCGAAACCGACGAATTATCAATCCCCCATCGGGAGCTTTTAAACCGGCCTTTTGCCATGGTTCCCTTATTGGAAATTGATCCCGATATCGTGCATCCGGTAACGAAAGAACCGATAGCGCAATTTTTAAATGAAGAAGATGCTAACGAAATAATATTGTACAAAGAACATGTCGCCAGACACATTTGAACCAAATTATATTGCCGTTGATGGTGTAATCGGAGTCGGCAAAACAACTTTTGCCGGAATGCTGGCTGATGCTATCAATGCCGAAGAAATCCGGGATGAGATTTTTAATAATCCCTTCCTTGTGGATTTTTATAAAAATCGGAAGAGATACGGCTTCTCCTGCCAGTTATATTTCCTGTTGACCCGTTTTCAACAACAGCAGCAGCTCCAGACCAGAAACCTGTTTGCTAAAAGAACCGTTGCCGATTACCTGTTCGCCAGAGATTCAATTTTTGCTTCAGTAAATCTTTCTGACCGGGAATTGGCTCTATATAATAAAATAACTCCCATTTTGACCAAAGATGTCCCCAAACCCGATCTGGTAATTTACCTGCAAGCCTCGACACCGGTCATCATGCAACGGATTCAAAAACGTAATTTTCCTTTTGAAAAATCGGTCGATGCTGATTATATCAAGGCTCTCAACAATGCTTATGATTATTTCTTTTTTAATTATTCCGACTCTCCCCTGCTGGTAGTAAAGACCGACAATATTGATTTTGAAAGCACACCACAGCATTTTAACGATTTGGTTGATCAAATACACAAACCTATAAGCGGAAAAAAATATTATTCCCCGGCCGGAGATCTGGCCTCGATTTAAAATTATGTCGCGTATCAATGGAAAAAAGAAGACTACGGTCAGAACTTTTATCAGCAAAAAAGCAAAAGGTGAAAAGATTACGGTTCTTACCGCCTATGATGCTTTTATTGCTTCCCTTCTCGACCAGGCCGGGATCGATTCGGTATTAGTTGGCGACTCAGCCAGTAATGTCATTCATGGATTTGATTCTACTATTCCCATTACAATGGATATCATGGTTGCCCATACCGCTGCTGTTGCCCGTGGAACCAAGAATGCATTAATAATTGCTGATATGCCCTTTTTATCATTTCAGCCATCGATAGAGATTGCCATTTTAAATGCCGGTAGGTTCTTGAAAGAGGGGAACGCCGAAGCGGTCAAAATCGAAGGGGGTATGGAAATGGTTGCTACAATTAAACGGGTTATCGAATGCGGCATCCCTGTGATGGGACACATTGGTTTGACACCGCAGTCTATCAATCGTTTTGGCGGACCAAGAATTCAGGGGAAGGCAAAAGATTCGCAAACATATCTAAAAGAATCGGCTCTTGCATTGGAAGAGGCGGGATGTTTTTCGATGGTACTGGAATTACTGGAGACTGAAACGGCTAAAGAAATAACCGACTCACTTACAACTTGCGCCACTATTGGAATCGGAGCCGGACCGCACTGCGACGGACAAGTTCTTGTAACCAATGATATGCTTGGTTTACGTCAGGAGGGTTTCAAACCTAAATTTCTTAGGGAATACGCCAATCTTACCCCTACCATAAAAAATGCCATTGAAAAGTATATCAAAGATGTTACCGAGGGTAACTTCCCCGGGGAGGATGAATCTTATTATAATGAATAAGGACATGCCATCTTTTATAACATCAGGGGAATAGTTCCTTACGGGAAATTATTCATAAAATGGATTTTTTGAATATTTAGGAACTCATGATTAACTACAATATTATTTTAAAAATCATCTTAAATAGCTACATAGAATTCATTTAATTATTAACTTTTGGGAGAAAAATAATGGAAAATGTGACGATGACAAACGTTGTTCAAACAATTTATGACTTGGGCATTAGTTATGGCTTCAAAATTGTTGGGGCTATTGCTATACTCATTATCGGGCGAATAGCAATCGGAATCATCGCCGGTGTCATTCATCGTCTGATTAAAAAAACCAATACTGATGAAACGCTGGTTAAGTTTATCATTAAACTCACCAGAATTGCTCTTTTAATCTTTGTCATAATAGCCGCATTGGGAACTCTTGGTGTAGAGACCGCCTCGTTTATAGCTGTTATCGGCGCCGCCGGTTTAGCGGTTGGCTTTGCCCTGCAGGGATCATTGTCCAACTTTGCTTCCGGTGTGATGTTAATTATCTTCCGCCCCTTCAAAGTGGGTGATTTCGTTGAAGCCGGTGGAAACTCAGGGGTAGTTGAAGAAATTTCTATTTTTAATACACATATGAAAACCATCGATAACAAAGAAGTTATAATCCCCAACAGCCAGGTTACAGGTGGCAGTATTATAAACTATTCAGCCAAAGAAGAACGACGGGTCGATTTAGTCTTTGGTATCGGTTATAAGGATGATATAAAACTGGCCAAGGAGACATTGATGGAGATCGTCAAAGCTGATAGCCGTGTACTGGCCGAGCCGGCTCCAACAGTTGCTGTTTCGGAACTTGGTGTCAGTTCGGTCAATTTTGTCTGCCGTCCATGGGTTAAAACAGCCGATTACTGGGGTGTCTATTTTGATATCACTGAAAAAGTTAAATTAACTTTTGATCAAAAAGGCATTTCGATACCCTTCCCTCAACGGGATGTTCACCTGCATCAGGTAACAAAAGCTTAAAAAATAACAGGAGTAATGAAATGAAAAAATACTTAGCATCATTAGTTGTCATACTTATCTTAAGTGCGACTGTTTTTGCACAGGACAGCACTTTTTCCGGTTGGAAAAAATCGATGGTAATTGATTTTACAGTCACCCAGACTTCGTATTCGGATTCATGGACAGGTGGCGAAGCCGGTTCGATCAACTGGGTTTCCAATTTAAACGGTTCTGCTGAAAAACAACTCAGCCCTAAATTCAATTATAGGACATCATTGAAATTGTCTTTTGGGCAGACTCATTCCCAGAATACAAATCTCCCTGACAAACCCTGGAAGAAACCGCAAAAATCTACCGATCTGATCGATTGGGAAAATGTCGGTAAATTTACTTTCGGCTGGTTTGTGGATCCCTATGCTGCTTTCAGAGTGGAGTCGCAGTTTTATGATGGTTCCGTTCCTGATCACAAACGCTGGTTAAGTCCGATGAGACTGACCGAATCAGCTGGTATGGCAAAAAAACTATATGAGAAGGATAAAGACTTTGTCACTTCCCGTATGGGTTTTGCCATTCGTCAATTAATGGTAAAAGAGTTTATTGATGATGTAGATTATAAAACTGAAACCATCTCTTCCTCCGATGGAGGTATTGAATCGGTCACTGATGCCGAGCTGACTCTTCATAAGAATATAAAATACACCAGCAAACTGAGTCTATTTAAGGCTTTATATTATTCCGAGAAAGATTCTTTTAAAGGAACGACTGCCGAGGATTACTGGAAAGCGGGCGATGTCAACTGGGAAAATATCATCAGCGCTTCGATAACGAAGATTATCACTGTCAACTTATACACTCAGTTGCTTTATGATAAAGAAATCAGCGTCAAAGGCCGCTTCAAAGAGACTCTGGCGATTGGGTTTGTAATTAATATGATTTGATAGTTATAATTTATAATATCTTGGGCAGAAATATGTCTTGACACTCTACAGTCCTCATCTGCCCCTCTTTTCGAGTAGGTCAGGAGTGAGGTTCCCCTATTTTAATGGACACTTTAATTAGCATATGTTTTTCTATCTTCAAAGTCAACCGGACTTACATATCCGATGGTTGAATGTTTTCTAATACGATTGTAAAAGACCTCGATCCAGGCA
>JBDRQG010000056.1:0-4133 GCA_043826475.1 bacterium | reverse complement strand
AAAAATAGCGGTTACTTTTTCGCGCGGGGCATCTTTTTCTAAATCACGATAGTATCGTCCGACTTCGATATGCATTTTAGGCTGCCAGTGATTGGACGGATTAACGGTGATTGCCTTGATCCGTTTATCCTTAACGTGAACTTTCATTACTTTGCGAAGAAATTCCAGAAGTTCTTTATGTTTTTGTTTGTCTGCCATAATTAGAAAAGAAAAAATAGAAATTCTATTTCTTCGCCTTGAACATGGCTATTAAACCTACCAAAAAGAAAAGCCCGTTCACTCCCCAGACAGCCACTTCAAGAGGCAATTTTTCATTATACCCGGCTGACTGCATGACCCGGAACAGAATAAAGTAAAGAAGTGAAATCATCGCACCAATGGCAATAGAGACAGCAACACCACCACGGCGAGGATTTGAGGAAATAGGGATGCTTATTAACATGACGATAAAAATTGTAACGGGAAATGAATATTTCAGTCCCAGGTCAACCGACTCGCGGATATAGGGGCCGCCAGTGCGTTTCATCAAGTCAATATATTTTTTTAATTCGTCGAGCCCCATATCCTCCGGCTTGCCGATTTTTTTAGTGAAATCCTCTGGGACTTCCTCTATCTCCGGTAGCATCATCACTTCGAACTCGCGGTAATCTTCCTCCCCCGTTTGGGTAAAAGTCCTTTCCACGCCGTTTCTGGCCATCCATTTATCAGTTCGATAGACAATCGTTTCGGCGGTGATAATTTTGGATAAGCGGTCATTATCGGTAATATAAATCTTGAGATCGCGCCCTTCCATGCGAAGAGCATTAAAATTATTCAGAGTGTAAAAATAGTCAGGATGAACCTGGCGATATATATTGGTAATATGCGAGCCGGAAGTGCGTGATTTTTTTTCGATAGTATATTCTTTAATTTCAAGTCGTTTTTTATTAGCGGGGGGAAATATGTATTCGTTATAATAAAAATGCCCCCCTGCCAGTAATAAGGCAACAACCATAAAAGGGAGAGAAATCCGGTACAATGAAAATCCGGAAGCTTTCATAGCCAGAATTTCATTGCGGCGGGCTAACAGGGAAACAGAAAAGAGGGATGCAATAAGTACAAACATGGGGAGGAAGGATTTAATAACCCAGCCGCTCCAGTAGAAATAATATTCAATGATTTGTACCAGAGGTACCTGGTGATCGACAAAATCGCGGAGTTCTTCAATCACATTGATAATAATAATAGTCAGGCCGAAACCAAGCGTGACAACGATCAGGGAGGAGAAAAAAGATTTGAGAAGATAGAGATCAATTTTTTTTATCATTGCGCCTTTTGCCTGTCTGCCTGAAAAATGAGAAAAGCAGCCTTTCGGATACCACTTTATAAAGAAGATACAATCCGGCAACGCCGAAGACAACATTCGCTCCCCAGGTAGCCCAGAAGGGGGATATTATGTTCCTGTCGGCCAAATCTTCCCCTCCGATAATCCAGGCCCAGTAAATAACAAACATAATTATCGAGGTTGTGATAGCCATTCCCATCCCCCCTTTGCGTGAGATCATGCCAAGGGGGGCACCGATCAGTATAAAAGCCAGTGATGCGGCCGGAAGAGAATATTTTTTGTAAATTTCTACAGTGAATTTGTTGACTAATTTGTTTTGAGCATCTATCTGCTGGCGGCTGCGCTGGATGGTCTGATATTGATTTTGGGCTTCACGCTTGACCTGGTCGAAAGCCCGTTCACTCGCAACCGTATCATCCCCTTTAAACACAAAGGTATCGCTGAAAAGGTATTCGAATTTTTGGTTAAGGGTTGTTGTTATTTTTTCTTTGAAGGGGCCTATTGTATTCTTGGCTCGGCTGACATCTACCTGCATTTGCTCGATATTTTTTTCTCTGTCGGTCTGGTATTCCTGATCGGTTCTTTTGAACTCGGAACTGGCATCAGCGATATTAATTACATGCTTTTGAAACTCCATCCGTCGATAATTCTCCGGTTCTTCGGTATCGAGCTTGTGGATTTCGCCGTTATAAAGAGTGAATTGTAATGACTTGCCATCGTCGATGTAATGCATAAAACCATATTCCGCGACAACAATTTGCGGTTTGGTACTGTTTTCGGTTTCAGTTATTCGCACCCCTTCCACTCGCGAGGTAGTGTGATCAATTTTATCAATCAAAACCAGCCATCCGGGGATATCGGAAATAAAAATCCCGGAGCGGAAAACCAGAGTCGGCCGCATGGCGGCAATATCCCCCCATAAGAGACGAGCTTTTTTATTCAAATCGGGTAAAATCGTGTCATTAAACTGAATCATGCCGACCATAATTAGAGTTCCGGCAACAAGCAGGGGCGTCATAACCCGCATCAGGTTTATGCCCGAGGCTTTGATAGCGGTAATTTCAAAATCAGATGTCAGCCTACCAAAAGCCATTAATACCGCTACCAGCACCGCCATTGGCACCGATAGCGCCAGCATCCAGGCCAGATTCAGAGCAACCAGTTCCAGCGCTATCCAGATGGAGATATCCTTATCAATAACATGATCGATTATCCTGGGAACATGGTCGATTACCAATAGGAACGTTATGGTAAAAAAGGCAAAAATAAACGGCCCGAGATGTTCCATCAATATGTAGCGTGTCAGTTTCTTCATAAATCTCCGTCAATATATCGTTTATACACCCCGGAGCCAAGTTTTTAAACTATTATAGCGACTTTTTATAATGCGAATTTTACCCTGAATTGTTTCCTTTTAAACAATTTTAATTTTCCTTATTATTACTTATGCCAGAGTTTATTAAAAATATTTATCGAACTTTAGAAAATTCAGATGATATATCTAATGCTACAAATGATCCTATGGCTCTTCATAAGTCATGGCCCGGTTATAAATCAACGCCGCTTGTCTCTTTGCCCAATTTGGCTGATTCTCTCGGAATTGGTGAAATCCTTGTAAAAGATGAGTCGTATCGGTTTGGCTTAAAGGCTTTTAAAGTTTTGGGAGCATCCTATGCCATTTATAAATATTTCAAACAAAGAGCTGAACGAAAGACAGGATGTCTATTTACATATGAAAACTTTAATGAATCATACATAAAAGAGCAGGCTTTGTCTGTTGCTCTGTGTACCGCCACCGATGGCAACCATGGCCGCGGGGTAGCTCATGTGGCTAATCTTCTGGGACTGAAAGCCTATATTTACATGCCCCAAGGAACCGCTCAGGCCCGGATCGATAATATTAGCAATGAGGGGGCAGAGGTAATTATAGTTGATGGCGATTATGATGAGACAGTTGAACGGGTAAAAATAGATGCTGAAAATCATGGTTGGCAGGTTATTTCCGATACCGCCTGGGATGGCTACACTGAGATTCCTTATAGGATACAACAGGGCTATGCGACTATGTTTCTGGAAATCAATCAGCAGTTAAAAGAGATGGGAAAAGATCAGCCTGGGATTGTTTTTGTGCAGGGAGGAGTGGGGGCTTTGGCGGCAGCAACTTTGACATTTTATAGTACCCCCTCCAATAAAGCACACAGGGTGTGTGTGGAGCCTATTGAGGCAGCTTGTCTTTTGGAGTCGATAAAAATAGGACACCCTGTTAAGTCATCGGGTAAACTGAATTCCATCATGGCTGGTTTGAACTGCGGTCTACCCTCGATAACAGCCTGGCCGGTTATCCGAGACCGGATGGATTATTTTATGGCGATTGAAGATGAATATGCGATTAAAGCAATGCGCCAATATTATTATCCTGTCGGGAATGATCCGCGCATTATCTCCGGTGAATCGGGGGCTTCTGGGTTGGGAGCATTATTGGCATTAATTGAGTCAGATGAATTGGAACATGCCCGAAAGTTGCTTAATATAGGTAGAGATTCTCGCATTTTATTGGTTAACACCGAAGGCGACACCGATCCGGAGAATTTTAAGAGAGTGGTTTATCAATTTTAGAGCGGTAGTTTGTTATATTTTGTATATCAACTTCAGGTTATTATTCGTGTCTTTTGTAACATACAAAATTTTTCATCGGGGATTTATCTGATAAAGGTAACATTAGATAACAAAAGCCAGACGGTCAAGGCAGTGTTGTTGAAATAGGTCGAGAATCGACCCAATTTCCCCTTTCTATTTTAAAATCTTTACA
>JBDRQG010000055.1:0-6029 GCA_043826475.1 bacterium | reverse complement strand
CGTCGTTTCTCTTGCATCAATGAACACCTCCTTAAGCATTATTATTATACCTCATGCTTAATTCTGTGTCCACTCTTTCGGGGGAACCTCAGACTCCCCCAACATCGTCCAAAGGTGAACCACATGCCTGTGAGCACCTTTTGCTGGGTAAAGGTAACAAAGGCCGGGCCGTGGCTGGCATGGAGGATATGTATTTAACTGAAAGCACTGCCTATACTGGACAGCTTAGAACTTGTTATCATTTTAATACAAAAGCCGGGATAGATAATTTTTATAAAGTATTCGAAGCAAAACTTCAGGCCTTACTCCATCCAGATTTTACTGACGAAGAGATTCGCCGCGAGGTGTGTCATATAGGCGTGAATGTTAACCAGGATGACAGTACTTTGTCTCTTGAAGAAAAAGGTACTGTCTATACTGAGATGGTCTCTGCCTTTGAAAAACCCTGGTATTACTCTTATGGTACAATTGACAAAATGGTCTATGGCGAAAACCATCCCTTAACATATAATTCAGGGGGTGACCCGGATGTTATGCGCAGTATGACTGCTGAAGATATGTGGACCTTCCACAAAGCAACGTATCATCTAGCTAACATGGGGACTATTGTGGCAATCTCCCCGGATGTTCCGCTTGAAAACTTCCTTAAGGAAATGAATGAAATATTACTGAATTCTCAAAATGAGGCTCAACCTTATACAAACTCCTCTATAACAGTATATGGACTCCCTCCTGCAAACAAAGCTACAGTTGGCTCTACAAAAATCACTACCTTCCCAAGTAACAATCCCGAGGATCCCGGGTATATGTTTTTCTCCTGGCCGGCCGAAGTAAAAGTTGATGGTACCGAGCAGTTCTTCATGGATTTATTCCTGTCAACTTTTGCTAACGGACAAACATCCAATTTATACAATCTCCTGATTAACTCAGAAACCAGGAAGATTGATATAGGAGGGAGCTATGTCTATGCCAGTTCCGATGAATATATGGATGCTTCGATAACATTTGGCATCGGCGGCGTGGCCAGCGATAAAATAAATCCAGAGATGTTAGAAATCGTTCGTGGAATTATTATTGATGAATTAAAAGCAGTTGCCAATTACTCTGCTGATTCAGATGATTTGAAAAAATTTAATGAAAAAGTTAAAACAAGCATTTCAGAATCAAAGAGATACTACGAAGATAATCTCAACTCTCCCCCAATGTTTGGTGCCAGGAGTGGTCCGGCAGGAAGCTGGATTCAATTGATGCAGGTTTTAGAGAAGACAGAAGGATTTCACAAAAATTTAACATTAGATGGTATTATTGAATTTGCTGAAAGTGAATTAGAAAAAGATGGCAATATCTGGACTGGATATATTGACAGATGGAAACTTCTTTCAACCCCACCATATTTGATTGGATCTACTCCTGACACAACAATCTTACAAAAAAAAGAATCTGAAAAAGAACAGCGTCTGGTAAAATATGTTGAAGATTTCAAAAGCAAATACAACCAGAGCGAAGCTCAGCTTGCCATTGCAAAATATAAAGAAGAATTTGATAATAATACTGCTGAGCTTAAAGCTCTGGCAAGTAACGACAAGCTTCCCGGATTTATTGACAATCCGCCACTAACACTCGATGATCAGCTGAAATATGAGACTATTCAGGTTACTGATAAAATCAGTATGGTGGCATCAACATTCGAAAATATGTCCTCATCAACATTTGGAATATCATTTGATATGAATGTCATCCCGGAATCATTATTGGTGTATTTACCGATGATTCCGGATTTTATCACCAGTATCGGGGTTGTTAAAGACAATGAAGTTATTCCATATGATAAAATGGATGAACTGCTCAGAAAAGAAGTTTATAGCTTTAGTTCTTATTATACGACCAATGCCCAAAAAGGAAGGGTTGAACTTGTCCTCACGGGCAAAGGTAATGACCTGAAAGAATTGAACAGTGTCATTGATTGGGTTGAAACCAGTTTATTCCATCCTTATCTAAGTACTGAAAATTTATCAAGAATTAATGACATTATAGAACAATCATTGATATCATTGAGAGATAGAACAAAAGGATCTGAAGAGGGTTGGGTTAATGATCCAGCTGATGCCTATCGTTATCAAAATAACCCTCTCTATCTATCGACAAGCAGCTTTCTGACAGAAACCCACCATATGCTAAGGTTAAAATATCTGTTAACTCCGCCTGGCAATGAAACCGAACAAATTGGTATTTCATCATTTATTGATAATTTGATTCAACAGGGAAAAAATAAATCGAGAGCTGAATTAATTGAACTTCTCGATTCTGAAGCCAGTCTCTCTATTTTAAAGACTGAAAAGGCTAAAGAGATATCTTCGGATATTGTCAGCAGTTTAAAAACTACTTTAGAAGATATTCCCGATGAAAATTTATCTGAGGATTGGGATTATCTGTGTAATCAAATCAAAGAAGATTTGCTTACAAAACCTGAAGATGTAATAGCAAATATCAATCATGTATTTGATTTGATCAGAGTAGCTGATGTAACTCGCATGCATATGATTTCCAATAGTGCCAATAGAATCGCAACACTGGAGAAGATTACTGACTTTGCCAAGAAATTAGCTCACAATAAAACTTCAACCAAACAGGAATATAATAACATACAAAATATTGTCAATCAGCTTAGAAGCAGACATCCTGGTTTGGTCAAACCTGTTTATGCCGGATTAATGTATAATGGAACCAGTAATGGCGTTTTAATTTTCTCAGCAAAACTGACCGTTAAATATGATTTAAATGAAGAATCAATCTTAAATGGTTTATCAGGAAAGTTATATTCGGGATATGGCCCACATGGATTATTCATGAAGACCTGGGCAGCAGGCCTTGCATACAGTAATGGATATAGGTTTAACGAACAAACTGTCTACGCCCGCTACTATGCGGAACGCTGTCCAGATGTGGCCGAGACCATGCGGTTTGTTGTTAATGAATTGAAAAATGCTGAGGAAAACCCTGATCTTTCGGAATATGCAGTCGCACAGGTATTTAGAAATTCCAGAGCTCCTTCAAAATATGAACAACGGGGTGTTGCCATGGCGTCTGATATTGTAGACGGATTCGATCCTGTAATAGTACAAAACTATCGTCAACGCATTCTCAGCATGAAAGATCAGGAAGGACTATACAACAATTTGACATCGCGGATGGAAAAAGCGTATGGCTCTGTTATGATTGGCTATGGAAATAATTTATCAGAAAGCAATGATGGTGTCTTTTTTCTGATTGGACCAGAACAACAATTTCAATCACTTGAGAAGTTAATAGAACAAGAGGAAGGTAATCAATCTGTATATCGATTATATCCCCGTGATTACTGGTTGAGAAAAAGATGATCTTTATTTATAGTCTATTTCTTTTTATAGCGTAACTCTTCATTGGGGGTATCCCCCCCTTTGAAGAATTTTCTTTACAATATTAAATAACACAAATAATACTATTTGCTTAACAATAATCTTTTGGTATCATTTATAATAAATAAGATGTAATTCTTTAATTATTTTTTTGAATTACAAACCAGTGTTTTATGTGATAAAATATTTTCAAGCAGTCACTTACCCATTATAATCTGGCCATTATACACTATCTTAGAAATCCAGCACAAAAGATTACATTTCTTTTAATATTCCTATTGACAAACCAGACAAATAAGCCGATATTCATTTTGTGCATATGCACATAATGAAGGATTAATATGCCGCGACCTAGAAAAAAGAGATGCTGCCGAAGATACCAGGCTGATCGGATTTACAAGCCCCAGGGTATTCCCATGAGGGAAATGGAGACTTCCGAAATCAGTCTCGATGAATTTGAAGCTCTCCGCCTTTGTGATTTTGAAAATCTCGATCAGGAAGAAGCCGGCAATCAGATGAATGTCTCCCGCGGCACAATCCAAAGGATGCTTTATAAGGCGCGCAAACAAATAATTGATGCCATTTTAAACAATAAAGCAAATGTAATAAATCTTAAAGAAAGCGAGGAAAGCCATGCTGGCTTGCATACCGACCAAAAGCAACACCGGGGCAGAAGACATTGTGAATGATCATTTTGGCTCAACCCCTTTTTTTACCCTGTTTGACAGTGAAAAAGAGGAATATACTTTTATTGAAAACAATAATTCTCATCATGAACATGGGACCTGCCATCCGATGAGACAATTGGCAAAATACCATATCGGCTGCATTATCTGCTCCGGAATCGGCCGCAGAGCAATCGAGGCTCTCAGTACCGAGGGAATAAAAGTCTATTTTTCTGAATCAAAAAAGGTAAGCGAAATTATCGAGAGTGTAAAAGCTGGTACCCTGAAGGAAATAGATCCATCCAAAGCCTGCCACGGACATGGCCAGAAAGCCGGCACCGGAGCAGGTATTCACATGTCTGAATCAGATAGTGGATTTGGACATAGTGGGGGTGGATGTCAACACCATGGCGGTGGACGAAATAGCGGAAAAGAGGGAGGAAATCGCAACCGAAACAGATAATATATAATTTTTACATTTACAACAGTCCTGTTGCATATATTGAATAGTTTTGTATTATTGTCATAATGAGTTTGATAACTTAACTGGTTTTATATGGCAGAGAATAATAAGGACTTAAAATTTTTCAAAGTTGTCCTGAGCAGTATTGCTGATGGGGTCTTTACTGTTGACAGCAACAGGATAGTCACCAGTTTTAATCCCGCGGCTGAAAGAATCACCGGAATTCCTGCGTCTAAAGCGATTGGCAGGCACTGCTCCGATGTTTTCCATTCCGATATCTGTGAGCACTGTCTCCTTAATGAAACCCTTAAAACCGGCGTGGAAGCAATTGACCGTCCGGTCAGCATTATTAACAGCAAAGGGGAACGCATCCCCATAAGTATCTCAACGGCCGTGTTAAGAAATGACGATGGGGATGTTTTGGGAGCGGTGGAGACATTCCGCGATCTTTCAACAATAGAACACCTTCGCAAGGAACTTAATAAAAAATATTCAATCGAAGATATCATTTCCAAAAGTCCTGAAATACATAAACTTTTTGCCATCCTGCCCGATATCGCTGAAAGTGAAAGTACAGTATTGATTCAGGGCCCATCGGGTTCCGGCAAAGAACTCTTTGCCCACGCAATCCATAACCTTAGTCCCAGAAAAAACGAACAGCATGTTATAATAAATTGCGGCACTCTTCCTCAGCAATTATTTGAATCGGAACTTTTTGGTTACACAAAAGGAGCCTTCACCGATGCCAAGCAGGATAAAGCGGGAAAATTGAGCAAAGCTGAAGGGGGTACGGTTTTTTTCGATGAGATAGGTGACCTCCCCCTCTCTACTCAGGTAAAATTATTGAGACTACTTCAGCAGCGTGAATATGAACCGGTCGGAAGCACTTCCCCGATAAAAACTGATATAAGAATTCTTGCCGCTACCAACCGGGATCTTAAAGAGTTGGTGGCACAGGGGAAATTCCGTGATGATCTATATTTCAGATTGGCGGTAGTGAAATTTACCCTTCCTTCTTTGAAAGAACGCAGTGAAGACATCCCCTATTTGGTGGATCATTTCATCAAAAAGCTCAATGCCCGTAAAGGGAAAAAGATTATCAGCGTCAGTCCCGAAGTGATGGGTATTCTATTAAGGCATGATTATCCGGGCAACATCCGTGAGCTTGAGAATATTATTGAGTATGGTTTTGTAGTTTGTCATGGAAGTATAATTCAGGTCGAACATCTGCCGGTAGAGCTTACTAATAATAACGATTTTAAAAGCCCTATTTTCATTGACGCCACTACTGAAGCTCTCAGCGAGAAAAATCAGATAATATCAATTTTAGAGAAAAACGCTGGTAATATTACAAGAACTTCTAATGACTTAGGTATCCACCGGACAACTTTGTGGCGTAAAATTCGAAAATACGATATCGATCTTAAATCATTATAACTCCAACATCCTATGTTGCATGCAACACAACAATGTTGCATAGTTATATTTCATGTTGCATATATTGCA
>JBDRQG010000054.1:0-2159 GCA_043826475.1 bacterium | reverse complement strand
TTTGAAAGTTTTAGTCGATACCTGTATATGGTCTCAGTCTTTACGGCGAAATATAGATAAAAATAATCCGGTTGTTAATGAACTTATTGAATTAATTAAAGAAGTTAGAGTTCAAATGATAGGGCCAATACGCCAGGAGTTGTTATCAGGTATTCGATCGACAAATCAGTCTGAAAATCTAAAAAATCATCTCTCAGTTTTTCCGGATTTAATGATAAAAACACGAGACTATGAGAAAGCCGCTGAATATTATAACCTGGCCCGTAAGAATGGAATACAAGGATCAAATACCGATTTTTTAATATGTTCAATATCCAACAGATATAATATGCCAATATTTACCGTTGATAAAGATTTTGAATTATTTAAGAATATTTTACCAATCGAATTATATCAGATCAGATAAATTTCTGAATAAATTTCCTTTGACGAATCGTTTCGCAGTTGATTACTCGCGTCAGCGAGCTTCACTGATCCGTCAGGGCAAAGTGGGGTTGTCCGGAGGACTCGTTGAACAAAACCCAAACACTGCAGGAATATGGATAGTAATTGCGCTAGGAACTCACTCCTAACACTTATTACGTTTTGCTTGCTTTATATCGCTTCAGGTTCTCTTTATAAGAAGCTTCATCCGGCGCTAAATCCACTGCTCCCTGCATGGCCTCAATTGCTTTATCCGTGTATCCGGCCTCGAATAGCAATTGCCCCAGGGTATCCCAGATGGAGTCGGCTTCCGGCTCGACTTCCACGGCTTTTTTGGCAACATCGATACCCCGCTCGTAGTAAATATCCACTTTATTCTGAAAAATATACCAGGCGTAGCTGTTCATCATGGAGGCGTTGTCCGGTAGTCCGGTCAGCGCTTCCTCGTAGGTGCTGATCACGTTTGCCTGGTCCTTTTTCAGGCGGAAAAAGCGGGTCAGGCTACTGTAAGCGTAATATTTCAGATGTTCATTGCTGCAGTTCCTGGCGTAATGCTGCAAATAGGCGGGATTGTCTTCATTAAACGCCTTTGATTCGGCCACATTGTATTCGGCTTCCAGATACATTTCGGAACTGTGATCCAGCTCCAACTTGAGCACATTTTCAAAATAGATCAAGGCCTTTTCATCATCACCGCGGTCGTTGTATTTACTGGCAATCTCAAAATTGAGTTGCGCATTTTCGGCATCGGTTTTTAACCGCGACAGCAAGTCCTCGAGCGTATTCTTGTCGTTTGTGTAGTCTTTGACCAATTGGAAATACTCGTCTTTGTTACCGTCGAACCCGACAATCCGGTCAATCTCTTCACCTTCTGCGGTGAAAAACATCATTGTCGGGTATCCGGGAACCAGCCACTGGTTGCGCAGTTTGCGGCCGAGATCCGTATCACCGTCTAATTTTAAGGCAACATAGTTTGAATTGATAAAATCAGCGAAATCTTTTGTCTTGAAGACCAACTGGTCTAATCGTTTACAGGAGCCTCACCAATCGGTGTAAAAATAGGCCAGCAGCAGTTTGCCGCTGTCCCGGGCCTGGATCCGCGCTTCACTGAATTCAGTGACCTGAAAATTGATATTCCCGATTTCCGCCGGTTTTTTAGCTGTGCAGGCGAAGAGGAAAAGAATGGATAAGAAAATTAGTACTCGTTTCATAACCCCTCTAAAGTTTCAACTATTAAAGATAGGGGAATGGATGATTATGAGCAATGAATTTGTCCGCTTGTTTTTGGTTAAATGGGCCTGAATCGCTAACTTCCCGGCATGAAATCCTTTACCCGTAAAGACATCGAACTCATGGCCCCGGTCGGGTCCTACGAATCCCTGCAGGCTGCGATTCAGGGTGGGGCCGATGCGGTCTATTTTGGCGTTGAACGCCTGAACATGCGTTCCCGTTCGTCTAAGAATTTCACACTGAATGATTTGAAGGAGATTGTCAGCATTACTCAAATGAGTAACATAAAAACCTATCTTACTCTGAATACGGTGATGTATAACCGTGATCTTGCAAAAATGCGTGAGATTGTTGATGCGGCCAAACAGAGTGGCATCAATGCCATTATCGCTTCGGATCCGGCGGCCTTTGACTATAATCGAAAACAGGGGATGTCAATCCATCTCTCAACTCAGGCCTATGTCAGCAATATTGAGTCTCTACGGTTTTATGCCCAATTCACTGAT
>JBDRQG010000053.1:0-9259 GCA_043826475.1 bacterium | reverse complement strand
TCCTGACAGCACGGATTTGTCTCAATTTTCAATGGTCTTCTGGTATACCGGTGATTCTGCCGTTAGTGTTTTAAGCATCGATGATATCAATGCTATGAAAGGATTCCTGAATAACGGAGGAGGGTTGTTCCTTTCTACGATGTCCGGAATTGGCGATTTAAATACTCTTGATAATACATTCCTGACCGAAAAGCTGCACGCTTCAATTGACACTATAGATGCTTTCTGGGTTTTATTTGATGGAGTACCAGGGACAGCGATGGGGGATGGTGTTCAATATCGCTATCGAAGCGGAATCAATGGTTTCCTGAAAAATCAATATGTTCTGAATGTTGAAAATAACGGTGAAATATTTATTGTATCAGAAAAAACAGGCCATGCCCAGGGGATCTCATATTCGGGGGGGTATAAAACTATCCTCCTAAGCTTTAATGCTGAATATATCAATAATGATTATTCAGGAAATGATCCCATTGATACATTGCTTGTAAGAGCGGTTGAGTTCTTTGGCGGCATTGTCAGTGATGTTTATGATGGCCAGCCTTTCCAGCCCTTACCGCAGACTTTCATATTGGATCAGAATTATCCAAATCCTTTCAACCCAACAACATCCATCTCTTACACTTTAAGGTCAATGGACACACAAAAGTTAAGAACCACCAAAACCTCTCTTAAAATCTACAATACTCTCGGACAGGAAGTAATAACACTGGTTGATAAAGTGCAGTCTCCCGGGTTCTATAAGGTAGAATGGGATGGAACAGGCAGTGGTGGGAGTAAGGTTGCATCGGGGATCTATTTTTATAGGCTTCAACGTGGGGATGAAGCTAACACTAAAAAGATGATATTTGTGAAGTAATTCCACCAAAAATAGTCCTTTTTAAAATAGCCCCTTCTTTGAAGGGGCTATTTTTTTATCTATCAATAACTTAGAAAGTGAATTTTTTCTCAAAAATCTTCAAAAATAACTTGACTTTTCCGAATTAAAGACGATAATTGAAAATGAAAGTCGTTTTCATTTAGGCTATGGAGGTTGAAAAGAGTGCGTGAGTTTCTGAAAACAAAAGGCTTTAAAATGACCCCACAAAGGGAGTTGATTTTCCGCTCTTTTTTTGAACTCAGCGACCATGTCTCTGTTGATGAATTGTATGACAAAGTAAGAGAAAATGATAAGTCCATAGGCTATAGCACTGTCTGGCGCAATTTGAAGTTAATTTGCAAGGTAGGTTTGGCTGAAGAAGTAAATATCGGTGATGGAGTTACCCGGTATGATCGGGTTACAAAAATACCCCACGGACATTTGTTTTGCTTAAACTGCAAGAAACTGACTGAATTTAACGTGGAACAGATTATCGGCGTATTAGCTCATAACGCATCAGATGAAAATTTCAGACCTGAATCTTTTAAAATAGAAATTCAGGGCTACTGTGAAGAATGCAGTAAAGATAATAAATCCGATCAGGAGCTGCATTCAAAAGAACGTTCGTCTATAAATTGAAAAATATTTATTAATTATAAAGGCTCATTTTAATGACATATTTGAATTTAATGATTCCCGGACAAAAAGGCAAAGTTGTCGGATTTGCCCGCGAATCAAAACTGGTTCGTCGCTTGTATGAACTGGGAATACAACCCGGAAGAGCTATTGTTTATCTTCGCAATGCCCCTTTCAATGATCCTCTCGAAGTAATGGTGGGTTCGAGCTGCCTTACTTTGCGTCATGCCGAAGCGGCTCTGATTGCAGTCGAATTAGAAGCATAAATTAATAGGGGCTTAATTTATGGCAAATAGTTCATCGACTCCGACATCGCGTAAAACCTACGAAATTGCTATTTGCGGAAATCCCAACTGTGGTAAAACCACAATTTTTAATGGGATTACCGGACTCTCCCAGCATGTTGCCAATTATCCCGGTGTCACTGTTGAAAAAGTTACCGGCAAGTTTACTGGCGGAGATAATAACAATCAGGTTTTCACTCTGGTTGATATCCCCGGTACGTACTCACTCTCAGCTTTTTCACCTGATGAAGATATTGCCGTCTCAGCTCTGATCGGCCGAATGAAAGAGATGACGGTTCCTGACGTAATTATTTGCGTGATAGATGCTACTAATCTCGAAAGAGGGCTCTCTTTTCTGTTACAAGTAATGGAAATTGAAAGACCAATGGTTGTTGCGGTCAATATGATGGATTTGGCCAAAAGACGCGGCCTGATTATCGATTGCGATAAAATGTCTGAAATGTTGGGGGGAATAAAAGTCATTCCGGTGGTTGGTAATAAAAAGCAGGGGATAGATGCCTTAAAAAAGGCTACCATCGAAGCAATAGGAACCGAACCTCCTCAATTAAAAAGTATTTATGACGTCGCCACGGAAAAACTAATACAGGATCTTGCCAAAACCGATGATGATCATGACCGCTGCCGGGCCGAATATATCCGCGTGATATTTGATGTCGGTAGTCCGGCAGAAAAAAGATTTTTGGCTGAAGAATCAGAAGAAGTCCATCAGGTTCTGCTTAAAGTGCGGGAAGAATTAAAAAAGACTCATACCTTTTTATCTATGGCTGAGAGTTCGGCGTTGACATTTAGAGCCAACGAGATCTTTGAAGAAACTGTTACCTCAAATAAAATGGGGAGAGTAACTACATCCGAAAAAGTTGATAAGGTTTTGCTCCATTGGCTCGCTGGTCCGATCTTGCTCTTTTTAACAATGATGCTTGTTTTTCAATCAATATTCAGTTGGTCGGAACCATTAATGGATCTGATCGACAGCTTGTTTGGAAGTCTGGCCGGGGTTGTGGAAGCATCGATGGCAGAAGGTCCTTTACGCTCATTGTTGACTGATGGTATAATCGGCGGCGTTGGTTCTGTTCTGATTTTTTTGCCGCAAATTATTATTCTCTTTCTCTTTATTGCTATTCTTGAAGATTCAGGATATATGTCCCGGGCTGCATTCTTAGTTGATAGACTATTTAAATGGTGTGGGCTTTCCGGCAAATCGTTTATTCCGATGCTGTCATCATTCGCCTGTGCCATCCCCGGCATTTTAGCTACCCGGACAATCGAGGATCGCAAACTTCGCTTTATTACCATAATGATCGCCCCACTTATGACCTGCTCAGCCCGATTGCCAGTCTATGCCATTATGATTGCAGCCTTTATTCCATACAAAATTTATTTTGGCTTTTTGAATCTTCAGGGGATTGTTTTGACTCTTTTGTATCTTCTCGGATTATTTGTTGCAGTTATTGTATCCTATATTCTTAAAAAGATAATTTTTAAAGCCGAAACCGGATCGTTTTTGATGGAACTACCGTCTTACAAAGTTCCGTCTATCCATTCGGTTTTTGTTAGAGTGTTAAATCGCGCCAAAGCATTTATCCTAAGGGCCGGAACGGTAATTCTGGCGATTACAGTTATAATATGGGCATTGGGATATTTCCCGCGTGATAAAGAAATACATAATCAGTATTTAGCTGATATTTCAAAGGTAGAAGCGGACCATCAGGCAGCTATTAAAAGTTTTAATTCACTTTTTGATGATTATAAAGTAGATATGGATGATCAGACTCTCTTAAAAGTTAATGAGCTTGATCAGCAATTTGCTGCAGCCGCTACCGTTGAGGATATCGTATCTCTTACAAATAGTTCAGCATCTAAATACCCCGAATTAGCAATACCGATAGGTATAATATCAAATATTCATATGTATTCTTTTATTACTAAAGATAAATTAATGCACCTGACCAACGATCTGCAGGGGAAAAATCTCCGTAATTCATATTTCGCCCGTATCGGCAAAGTGCTTGAGCCGATCTTTCATCCTTTGGGATGGGACTGGAAAATTACCATGGCTACTCTGGCCGCATTTCCAGCCCGTGAAGTTATCATTGCTACAATTGGAACAATCTATAATTTGGGTGCAAATGTCGATGAGGAATCCACTTCACTGGTTGAAAAAATGCGCCAGGCAAAATGGGAAGACGGACCCAAAATGGGGAGTCTGGTATTCACTCCTTCGGTTGCTTTGTCAATTATGGTTTTCTTCGCCTTATGTTGCCAGTGCGGTGCGACGCTGGTTACAATCCGCAAAGAGACTGCTTCATGGTGGTATTCGGTGGGTACCTTTGCTTATATGACCAGTCTGGCATATTTGTTGTCATTTGCAACCTTTCAAATTTTCAGCAGGATATGGTACTGATGACTGAATTATGGCAATATTTAGCAATAATTTTCCTGATCTTTGTGGCGGTAGTATATCTGGTATTATATTTTATAAAATCCCGCCGTACAAAAAAAGCATGTGAGAATTGTGCCCTGTATAAACATGCTGACAAAATGATCAAAACCAGGAACAATCAATCCTCTATCTCGAATCAAAAACGGCTTTGATTGTTTTAATCCATTCGTTGACGCCGCCGCTAATATTTATCTATATTTCCCACATGAGAAATGAGTCTGAAAATGTTTAGCACTTCGCCGGTTATGTTGGGACAGTATCGGCCCTATGATTCCTTTTTACACCATCTTGATGCCCGCGCTAAAATGCTGCCGATTACGATGGTGCTGATATTGGGATTACTGACGACATCATATTCATTTTATTTAGTAATATTAGGTTCTTTAATATTGGGCTTGTTAACCTCCGGGGTAACACTAAAGAGGTTGTTGAATAACTATAAGCCGGTTCTAATGCTGGTGGTGATAACCGCTTTATACCATCTTATTTTCTCCGGAAAAGGTACTGAAGTACTTTATACTCTCTATGGATTTAATTTAACAATCGGAGCACTTGATAAAGCGGCTTTTTTCTCGCTTCGTCTCGTACTGTTTATATCGATCGCATTTTTGATTACTTTCACCAGCTCCCCCTCAGAATTGGCTGACGCTTTTACTAAACTTTTATCCCCGCTGTCCCGATTAAAATTCCCGGTTCAGGATCTGGGATTGATTCTTTTTATGGCGATCAGGTTTATTCCGGTTCTCTATGATGAATTCAATACTATCAAAAATGCTCAGATAATCAGAGGGGTAAAATTTAGCGGTTCGTTTTTTAATAAGGTCAGGAAGACATCCTGTATAATTATTCCTGTTTTTGTGGCGGCGTTGCAGAGAGCCGATGAACTGGCTATGGCGATCGAAGCTCGGGGGTACAATGGTGAATCACCCCGTTCAATGTATACTGAGTTAAAAGTGGGATTCAAAGAGTGGAACTTTATGCTATTAACTACGGTCGGATTATTATTTTTATACTGGATTACCAAATAAATGGCTGAACAAAATATCAAACTCCTTATCGAATACAAGGGGACGGCTTATGCCGGTTGGCAAATACAGAAAGATCAACGGTCTATTCAGGGCTGTATCACCGAAGCAATTTTTAAAACTACCGGTAAAAATGTTTCTTTAATTGGAGCGGGGAGAACCGATGCCGGTGTTCATGCCCTCGGCCAGGTTGGCAATTTCATTATTGATCATAATATTGAGCCGGAAAAATACAAAGATGCCCTAAATTACTATCTTGACAATGATATCAGAATAAAAGAAGCAGTAGAAGTACCTCTTGAGTTTAATGCCCGGAGAGCGGCATTAAATAAACGCTACCGGTACCTGATTGGGACTGAAAAATCAGCCCTTTACCACGAATACCGCTGGGAATTGCTGAAAGCAGTAAATTTTGAAATTTTAGAAGAGACAGCCAAACTTGTTGTCGGGGAGCATGATTTTTCGCCATTTTGTGTATTATCTTCAAGAAAATCTGATAATTCCTGCATTATAACAAAATGTTCATGGAAAAAAGAAGATAATCAATATGTATTAGATGTAGTAGGGAATAGGTTTTTGCACAATATGGTCCGGATTATGGTCGGGGCGATGGTCAATATTGCCACGATTGATAAAGACCAGCATCCTGATAACTTGACTTTGGAGAAATTTGCAGATATTTTACAGGCTCCGACAGTGCAGAGAATTGTGTTTACAGCTCCGCCACAGGGATTATACTTAGTGACGGTTAATTATTGAAGGGAAAGAGAGCATGAAATTTTTTATTGATACCGCAAACATCGAAGAGATAAAATCAGCAGAAGCTATGGGCGTGCTTGATGGTGTTACTACTAACCCTTCGTTGGCAGCAAAAGAGACAGCTCCTTATAACGAGATTCTTAAGGAGATTTGTAAAATAGTCTCCGGTCCGGTTTCGGCTGAAGTGATATCGACTGATTATAACGGTATGATGAAAGAAGCTGAGAAACTGGCTGAAATAGCTGATAATATTGTCGTAAAAATACCAACAATTTTAGAGGGTCTAAAAGCTATAAAAAGCCTCTCAAATGCTGGAATCTCCACCAATGCAACTTTGGTCTTTTCGCCATCCCAGGCTTTGCTGGTGGCTAAAGCCGGAGCTACTTATGTCTCTCCCTTTATTGGTCGGCTTGATGATATCTCTCAATCCGGTATGGACCTTATTGAGCAGATTGTAACAATTTACCGGAATTATGTCTTTGATACCGAAGTACTGGTTGCCTCGGTTAGACACCCCATGCACGTTGTAGAATCTGCTCTAATCGGAGCTGATGTAGTTACTATGCCATATGACGTAATTGCCAAACTTATCAAACATCCCCTGACAGATATCGGTCTGGCTAAATTCCTTGATGATTATAAAAAGGCTAATAAATAACAATGATTGAAAGATATACCTTACCCGAAATGGGAGCTCTCTGGACTGATGAAGCCAAATACGGCTCCTGGCTGGAAGTTGAAGTGGAAGCAGCCAGGGCAATGGCTAAGCTGAAAATTATCCCTTTAAAAGCATTCAAAGTAATCGAGAAGAAAGCCAAGTTCGATGTCAAACGGATCAATGAAATCGAAGCGGAAGTCAATCATGATGTGATCGCTTTTATTAGTTCGGTAGCAGAATTCGTTGGGGAAGAGGCTAAATATATCCACTTTGGTATGACCTCTTCTGATGTTCTCGATACAGCCTTATCCTTAAACTTAAAAAGAGCCGCGGCTATAATAGATAAAAAAATTACAATTGCTCTACGGGAAGTAAAAAAGCTGGCTCAAAAATATAAAAAAACTCCCTGTATGGGACGTACTCATGGTGTTTTTGCCGAACCGACTACTATTGGCCTCAAGTTTGCCATGTGGTTCACTGAACTTCAGCGAAGCCAGGAGAGATTCAAGCAAGCCACCGAAGCAATTTCTTATGGTAAAATTTCAGGGGCAGTTGGTAATTTTGCCAATCTTGATCCCCGCATTGAAGCAGCTGTATGTAAAAAATTGGGACTTAAACCGGCTGAAGTTTCCACTCAGGTAATTCAACGTGATCGCCATGCCCAGTTTGTCACCTCTTTGGCGATTTTAGCTTCGTCATTGGAAAAATTTGCTACTGAAATTCGTCATCAGCAAAGAACAGAAGTCGGGGAGATGGCCGAGGGATTCAGTAAAAAGCAAAAGGGTTCATCAGCTATGCCGCATAAAAAGAACCCGATCACCGCGGAACGTATTACAGGTATTGCCCGGCTTATGCGTGGATATGCAGTGACTGCTATGGAAAACATTCCCTTATGGCATGAAAGGGATATAGCCCACTCATCGGTGGAGCGGATTATACTTCCTGATTCCACTATCATAATGGATTATTGTCTGCAAAAATTTATTGAACTGCTAAAAGGTTTGATAATCAATGATAAGCGGATGCTGGACAATATTTATCTCCGCGGTGGTGTTGTTTTTTCCCAGAGGCTTCTTTTAAAACTGGCCGGACCGGTCGGATCAAGAGATAAAGCCTACCGAATGGTACAGAGAAATGCGATGGCGGCGATGGAGGGGAAAGGCTCATTCAGAGATTTAGTACGGAATGACAGGGAAATTCATAAGTTTCTTAACGATGTGGAAATTGATCAATGCTTTGATCTCGCTTATTACACTAAAAACGTAGATAAAATTTTCAGACGGGTTTTTACCAGATGATTGTTAAAGACGGCTGGACCTTCATAATTGCTGGTTTCTTTTTAACTATAATTATCCTTATAAGCGCCATAAAATGGGACAGTCGAGGACTGCTTATTTTATCTGCTGTCTTTGCAATATTAACAATTTTTACAGCCTTCTTTTTCAGAGATCCTGACAGGACTTCGCCAAATGATCCGAGGTCTCTGGTAGCCCCGGCCGATGGAAAGATTGTGGCCGTCAAAGAAATTGAGAACCATCCCTTTATCGGCGGTCCGGCAATACGAGTTTCAATTTTCTTGTCGATTTTTGATGTTCATGTTAATCGTGTTCCGGCTGAAGGAATAATTGACTATGTAAAGTATAATCCGGGTAAATTTTTTGCCGCTTTTGAAGAGAAAGCATCCGATAAAAATGAACAAACCGAAATTGGGATGACAACTTCTACCGGACAAAAGATTGTTTTTTCACAGATTGCCGGTATTATAGCCCGTCGAATTGTTTGTAATCTAAAAGATGGTGACAAAGCAACTAAAGGGGAAAGATTTGGTTTGATTCGTTTTGGATCACGTTCGGATTTAATTATCCCCAAAAATTGTGAACTCAATGTAAAAATAGGCGACAAAGTCACTGGAGGGGTGACAGAAATTGCTTATTTAAAAGCGGCTGACAGTAACAATCAGGATGAAATAAACGTAGAAAATAATAATGCAGAACATTAGAAATTATAGAGGCATTTTCCCCGGTACTTTTACTATGGGGAATGTCGTATGCGGTTTTCTTTCAATACTTTCGGCCTTTGAAGGGAATATCACAACCGCCTGCTGGTTTGTTATTCTGGCTGGCTTTTTGGATGCCCTTGATGGCAAAGTGGCCCGGTTAAGCGGCGGGACATCACAATTTGGAATTGAGCTCGATTCTCTTGCTGATTTTTTATCTTTTGGAGTGGCCCCCGCATTTATTGTCCATGCCATAAAATTATCCAGTCTGGGGAAATGGGGCTGGGTAATCTCGATTGTATATATCATGGCGGCCGCTTACAGACTGGCGCGTTTTAACCTCCTGGCTGAGTCGGATGAGAAAAAAGACTTTCTGGGTCTGCCGGTTCCAATGGCAGCGTTAACTCTGGTAGCTTTTGTTATTTTCAGTTATAAGCTCTGGGGAGATCTGGAATACAGCGAAATATTGGTTTCAATGATTATCCTGTTTGCCTTTTTGATGGTTTCCCAGATTGAATACGATGCTTTACCGGATAATTTCAGTTCAAAGGAAAAACGGATTAAATTGATAATTATAGTTA
>JBDRQG010000052.1:0-11921 GCA_043826475.1 bacterium | reverse complement strand
GAATAAAAAATAATATCGACTCCATTACTTCCAATACTTATGATGTGCAATAGTGAATTTAATTGCACACATTGTTACAATTCTCATGGTATTATAAATCATATTTTATTTGACAGATTAACCCTCATTGAAGTATTTTGTTCTAGTTTTGAGATTATATTCATTTAGAAAAAATATGTAAAATTTTAACTATATCAAACAAAATAATATTGAGACAATTATTCCATTTATATTATCATTTTTGAATTTGTCTATAAATAATATTTATAGTAATTGGCATTAAGTATTACCCTCACGAGCCGTTTGAGAATTTGAAAGGAGGTGTGAACTCTTAATTTTCTTCGATAAAACAAAAGAACATCTGAATCATTTTTTTTGGAGGAGAAATGCGTAAATTATTAACCGCCTTTTTGTTGATGACTCTTGTCGTCACAGGTTCCCTCTTCGCTGTCGATCAAAATCAAATCAAACAGGTAACCAGAGATAATAACATCCCATCATTCCTGGGATATGTACCCGATCGATTGATTGTCGTCTTTAAGGAAAACACCCCGGATATTAATTTTAGTAAATCCACAAATGATCTGGCCCTTTCCGGGGACGCTTCACTTGATGCAATCGCTTCTAAATATGCTGTCTCGAAATTCGAAAGACAATTCAAAGGCAGCGAAAAATCATCTATTCCATCAAAAGCGGCCTTATCACAATTTTATAAAGTTACTTTTAACGCGGGAGAAATTGATGATGCCGTAAAGGCATACGAAGCCCTCCCCATGGTTGATCATGTGGAAAAAATTGGTATTCATGCCATGTATGCCACTCCCAATGATACCTATTTCAGCCCTTACCAGTGGTATCATGCACAGACTAATGATGATGATATAGACTCACCGGAAGCCTGGGATATCCAGACTGGAAGTTCCAGTACGGTAATTGCGCTTCTGGATTCAGGTACCAGATATTATCATCCCGATCTTGGCGGAGCTAATGCTTCAGTAACAAACCCAGGCGCTTCCCGTGGTAATATGTGGATCAACACCGCTGAATTGAACGGAACATCCGGCGTTGATGATGACGGCAACGGCTATGTCGATGACTGGATTGGATATGACTTTGTCTCATCGACAACCAGTTGCTGGAGTGGTGAGGATTGTAATACACAGGATAATGATCCTCGCGACTTCAACGGACATGGCACCCATACTGCCGGTATTATGGCGATGATAACCAATGATGGTTATGGCATGGCCGGTGTTGCGGGTGGGTGGAACAATGGCTCCCAGGCTGAATACGGAAATGGTTGTAGAGTTATGCCTCTTCGTATGGGTTATTCATACAATTATGGAGGCACGGAATATGGCGTAGTATTAATGGATGCTGCTGCGGAAGCATTCTATTATGCCGCTGATAATGGAGCCAAAATAGCTTCCTGTAGCTGGGGATCTTCAAATACCGGTGGTATCGGTACTGCCGCCACCTATTTCCTAAACAGCGGTGGTCTGATTTTTGTTGCTGCCGGTAACGATGGCTCTCAAACAGCCGACTATCTCAACGGACGCGGCGATTGTATTTCTGTTGCCGCAACCGATGAGAACGACGCTGCTGCCAGCTTTACAACTTATGGTACGTGGGTAGATATCTCCGCTCCCGGCAATAATATTTATTCAACCTACCATGATCATACCGATCCAAATACAATTTACTGGGCCTCTTTGTCCGGAACTTCAATGGCTACCCCGATGACTGCTGCTACTGCGGCTATGATCTGGGCACAGAATCCGACCTGGACAGCCTCACAGGTGAGAACTCAATTATACAGTTCGGCTGATAATATTGATGCTGAACTTTCTTCAACCTATATCGGTAAGATGGGTGCCGGACGTATCAATCTTTACAATGCGGTAAATACCGGTACACCTGCGGCTCCAGTGGCTAATTTCTCCGGAACACCTACTTCAGGAACTGTACCATTGACAGTAGCCTTTACCGATCTTTCAACCGGCAGCATTACCAGTTGGAGCTGGACTTTTGGTGATGGTGGAACTTCAACATCACAAAATCCTTCACACCAATATACCTCTGCAGGTACTTACAATGTAACTTTGACAGTAACCGGCCCGGGCGGCTCCGATGGTGAAACCAAAAACGGTTATATCACCGCTAATCCATGTACACCTCCAACTGCTGGATTTGTCGGTTCGCCGACCAGTGGCGATTATCCCTTAAATGTTACTTTTACAAATCAATCAACCGGCGCTACATCTTATAGCTGGACCTTTGGCGATGGCGGTACTTCCACCTCAACCAATCCCAGCTATACATATACTACAGCCGGAACATTTACGGTTACCCTGACCGCAACCAATTCCTGCGGTAGTGATCAGATGGTCAGGACTAATTATATTACTGTAACAACTCCGCCGTGTTATGCTCCGGTTGCTGACTTTAGCGGAACGCCTACTTCGGGCGATTATAATCTGTTAGTGAACTTTACAGATTTATCGACCAATTCACCAACATCCTGGAGCTGGACCTTTGGAGACGGCGGAACTTCAACCGCTGAGAATCCAAGCCATACATATACTGCGGCAGGAAATTATACTGTTTCATTAACGGCCACCAATAGCTGTGGTTCCGACGGTGAAACTAAAACGGCCTATATTATGGTAACCGAACCGAGCACGGATTATGCAAATCTGCCTTATTCAACCGGTTTTGAATCCGGATCATTTGATTCATACTGGTTCACTCAAAGTAGTAATAGCAATGGTGGCATTGAGATTACCACTGCCTATACTCCGCGTGGTACGTATCATCTCACAATGGACGCTATAACCAACGGTACTTATGTCCAGAATGAGGCCTGGCTGCGTTTGAATCTGGCCGGTAAGAGCAGTGTTGATCTCACTTTCTGGTGGAAAGAATTCGGCGATGAAACTCATACACAAGATGGTGTCTTCTTCTCCGATAATGGTGGTGCAAGCTTTGTTAAGGTTTATAGCTTGGCAAACGGAACATCTACTTATACCCAGATTGTTCTTGATGTCGACGCTTTGGCTTCAGCCAACAGCTTAAGCCTGAATAGTACATTTGTTGTTAAATTCCAGCAGTATGATAACTATGGTATTACTACCGATGGTATGGCTTTTGATGATATTGAGGTAACTTCCAATGATGTGCCGCCGGTGGCCGATTTCTCCGGCGATCCATTGACAGGGTCATATCCCCTGGCTGTTACCTTTACTGATGCCTCTGTTGGTGCTACTTCATGGAGTTGGACCTTTGGCGACGGTGGTACTTCAACCGCTCAAAATCCGGTTCATACTTACACTTCAGCCGGTAATTTTACGGTTACTTTAACGGCCACAAATGCTTTTGGCAATGATGTCGAAACCAAAGCTGGTTACGTAACCGTAACCGAACCGGGAACCGGAAGCTGGACTACAATCACTTATGATGACTTTGAAAGCGGTTGGGGATCATATACTGACGGTGGTGGAGATTGTTCACGTTATACTTATGGAACTTATTCCTATCAAGGTATTGCTTCCATAGACATTCAGGATAACAGTGGTGTTGCCTCTTCATTCTATCATACCGGAAGCTATAACGTTTCCGGCTTTTCCGAACTGGAAGTTGAATTCTATTTTATAGCTATTAGTATGGATAATACCAGTGAAGATTTCTGGGTACAATACTATAACGGTTCAGCCTGGCAGACAGTAGCAGCTTTTGCCCGGGGTATTGATTTTAACAATAATACTTTCTACAACGTTGTCGTTTCAATCCCGAGTGGAACCTACAATTATCCATCCAATGCTAAACTTCGCTTTATGTGTGATGCCAGTGATAATAATGATGATGTCTATATTGATCAAATCGAATTCCGCGGCTTCAGTGGTACTTCAGCGACAACGAAACCTACTGACCTGCTGCCTGATCAATACGCCCTGCATCAGAACTATCCAAATCCATTCAACCCGGCGACTGAAATCGGATTTAGCCTGCCGAAGGCGACTCATGTAAGCCTGGTGGTTTATAACCTTCTCGGTCAGACGGTCGAAACTCTGATCGATGAAGATCTCTCTGCCGGAACACATAGTGTTACCTTTGATGCTTCTCCCTATTCTTCCGGAATTTATTTCTATCGTTTGCAGACTAATGATTTTGCCGAAACCAAAAAGATGATCTTGGTGAAATAAAGGATTTAATCCGACTTATAAAAACCCGGTGTTATATTTAATGCCGGGTTTTTTATTGATAATTATCACTCCAAAAACTTCTTCATACTTTTCCGGTAAGCGTCAAAAGCTTTACGACCTTTTTTTTAAATTTTATTTTTTAATAGGAGATGTTGTAATTGATTTCAATAATCCAACATCCATCTCGACTATTAACCGACTGAACCGCAACATCTTAATGTAATTATTTTAAATCCATAACATAATAACTGTTGACATCGCAAGGAAGTACCGATATAATTATTACCTAGAATTTAGTTTCCGCCTCGCTTCGATCATGGCTTTGTTCATTTAGACAAATCTCTGAAAAAGCTGAATCTACGGAAACACTGCGCAATTGTGCGCTAAGTAATGCAATTGTTGTGATTTTATTTTAAACTAGAATCATGACAGTTTTAAGTGGAGTGTAGAGAATGAAGATCTACATCGGTAACATGTCGTATGAAACGACAGAAGATGATTTGCGCCATGCTTTTGAAGCTTTTGGTGAAGTTGTAAGCGTTAACATTATTACTGACCGTGACAGTGGCCGCCCAAAAGGTTTTGGCTTTGTCGAAATGGGCAGTAAAGAGGAAGCAACAGCCGCTATTGAAGCCCTTAATGGCCAGGATTTAAAAGGCCGTCAGGTGAATGTCAATGAAGCTCGTCCTCGCAATACTGACAACCGTCGTGGCGGTGGCCGTGGGGGGTACAACAATCGCTATTAATTGAAATTTCTCATATATTATATATATTTGGAATCAAATTGAAAAGGACCGGCAATTTAGCCGGTCTTTTTTTTATAGGATGATAATCTAATTTAGAATTGTACTATCAGATTAATATTTACACTTGAAAGAGATAACTCATCAAAGGGATAAAAAGAATCAGTTGCTTTGGCTCCATAAGTTGCTTCCCTGTGGTTATATCCCATACGAAGAGCAGTGTTTTTGTATATGAATTCTTTAATAGTAACGTCAAATGATAAAATTATCAATGCCTGATCATCGTCATTAGACATCATTGAATAAGTTTGTTCCCCGGTTAATGTTAGTTTCGGGTTTGATTTCCCGAATCCTCCTCCGATATCAACCCTGAATTTATTTCCATTATAGATGCTGTAGTTAGCAGTAATTTCATAAAAATGTATTCTGGCTTTGGATGAGATAATCTCGGTGGTTGTATCAGCCTCCGGAGGTGGGTAGCCAAAACTCATTACTCCGAAATATTTAAAATCTCGGGAATAACGGTTGAATGATAACCGAACCGAAATTTTATTATTAATGTTTTTTGAAACTGAAAATCCCCAGCCCTCAGGATTCTTAAGATAATTATTATCTGACCAGCTTGAATTGGCATTCAGTCCAAATTCGAATCCAGTATCGGCTGAGACAGAACTACAATAAAGCAGAATTAATAAGACTAATAATAAATGTTTGATAGTTCACCTCCGCCTTATACTAACACTTACTGATTCTTAAATAACGTATAAGATGATCGAATGTGCAAATAAAATTAGATTAACTATTTCTCTACTGCGTGGAAGCATTCAACTTTTTGCTCACCCGCTTGGTCAACACCGATTTTTGGACTTATATACGGAATGCTGAGCGATAATCTGCGGAAGATAATCAAAACCGCCAAAATAACTCCCCCAACCGGAATGAGTTTCTGCAATTTTTTTTTTTGGCTGACCCTGATAAATAATCCCAGATAAGAGACGGCTAACATTATTGGAATTGTTCCTATACCAAACATCATCTTATACATCAGACCATTAACAGTCAATCCGGTTGATGCTGCCGCCGCCAGAGTGATGTAAACCAATCCGCAGGGCAAAAATCCATTCAGGAGTCCGATCAATAGAAATGAGAGATATGAATTGCTAAAAAACAATTTCCTCCAGAATGCTTTTACTTTCAATACTGATTTATGATAAAAACCAAGAGGGAAAAGTTTGATCCCCCACTTGGAAGGAAAAAAACCATCAGCAAAATCAGGACACCAAAAGTACTCTTTCCGATTGGTTTTTTGCTTGATAATGGGTATTTTCTCAATTACTATCAATTAATTGTAAAAAAAAGTTTGATGGAAGTTTAACTGAAGCTATGAAAGTAGAGTTATTTAATCAAATTACTCTATTATCCCATTGACTTTTTATGAAATGTATATATAATCTGTATCTTAAAGATAAACTTATCAGGATGATGTGAATGAGTGGAAAAAAAGATAAATTATCTAAAAACAAATCATATTGGCGTTCATTAGAACATTTAAAATTATCAGAAAAAAATAGAGAATCTGATAAAAACGAATTTCCTTTTGATCCTTCGGAAATCGATACCACCTGGTCCCGTAGAAGCTTTATCTCCCTTATGGGAGCCTCGGTGATGATGGCCACTCTGGCTGGCTGCCGCCGTCCGGTGGAAAAGATTATTCCATACGTCAAAGCTCCCGAAGAAGTAATACCCGGTGTTCCCCAGCATTATGCCACCACTATGCCATTCGGTAATTCCGCCTATGGTCTTCTGGTTGAGTCGCACGAAGGCCGCCCGACAAAAATCGAAGGCAACCCCGATCATCCATCTACGATGGGCATGTCCAATGTTTTCATACAGGCTTCGATATTGGGCTTGTATGATCCTGACCGTTCTCAAAAGGTAAGGTTTGAAGGATCGGCAAAAAGCTGGGAAGATTTTTCAACAGCCTGGCAGACTGAACTTGAATTATTTAAAACTTCCAAAGGAGAAGGATTAGCTGTTTTGTCCGAGGCTTATTCTTCGCCAACCATACATCGCCTGAGAAATGAATTTGAAAAACAGTTCCCTAAATCCCAATGGGTAACTTATGAACCGATTTCGGATGAAAATATATACAAAGGCTTAAAACTGGCTATCGAAAAAACATTACAACCTGTTTACCATTACGATAAAGCGGATGTCATTCTTTCTATCAACAGTGATTTCACCGTTACGGAATCAGAAAATATTAAAGCCAGCTTCGGTTTTTCATCGGGTAGAGATATTGAGACTGAAAATGACAAAATGAACCGGCTGTATGTAATCGAATCTGGTTTTTCAAATACCGGCGCCAATGCCGATCATCGCCTCGCTGTATCAAGGAATAAAATCATTGGCTTTGTTATTGCTTTAGCCCGGAAATTTGAAATTGATGCCGTTAAGGATACAAATATTAATCTGTCCGATGAATGCCAGACTTGGTTACAGCCGGTATATGATGATTTATCCAATGCCAAAGGAACCAGTCTATTGGTGGCGGGAAGAAATTTACCCGAAGAGGTTCATGCTTTGGTTTATGCTATCAATGATAAGTTAGATAATATCGGTAAGACTGTTGAATATCACGAACCAATCGACAATTCATTTAGTTCATTAGCTGAACTGAGAACACTTTCGGAATCAATAGAAAACAGCAACATCAAAACCCTCATTATTTTTGGTGGCAACCCGGCATATAATGCCCCGGTAGATTTTAAATTTGGCCAGCTTATTAAAAAGTGCACCAATTCCATTCACCTGAGTCCATATAATGATGAGACTTCTCAGCTCTGCAAATGGCATATTCCCGTTTCGCATTACCTTGAAAACTGGTCCGATGCCCGTTCAATCGATGGAACATTATCTGTTGTTCAACCTTTAATTGCATCTCTGTATGGTACAAAATCATTTGTCGAAATCCTGAATTATTTGGCAACAGGCGAGGATACGCCCGGCTACGAACTTGTCCAAAAAACCTGGGAGAAGCATCTGTCAGGTGATTTTGAGAAGAGTTGGAGAAAAGTTCTTCATGACGGGCTGCTTGCAAACAGTGCCATCAAAGCAACTAAACCCGGTGTTAAAAACGATAATATCAGAAATGCTCTCGCTAACAAATCCTATAATGATGCTGGAAATCTGGAAGTTTGCTTTAATACTTCTCCCTCAGTATTTGACGGTCGTTTTGCCAACAATGGCTGGCTTCAGGAACTGCCGGATTCGATAACAAAAATTTCCTGGGACAATGTAGCTCAACTTTCGGTTAAAACCGCAGAAAAATTTGGCGTAGCCAATGAAGATATGATCAGAATCGAACTCTCCAGCCATTCTTTGGAATTACCGGTTTGGATCGTACCCGGAATTGCCAATGACACTATTATGCTGGAATTAGGCTACGGAAGAAAAGATACTGGGCATATAGCTGATAATGTTGGTTTTAATACCTTCCTGCTAAGAGATTCCAAGAATTTATATTTTTGCAATAATGTCAAAGTTACTCGAACAGGGACAACATATCTGCTGGCTAATGTTCAGGATCACGGCACCATGATGGGTCGCCCTATCGTGCGTGAAGAAACGCTTGATGGATATAAAGAGGAACCGGAATTTGCCAAACATGCCGTGGAGCACCCTCCCTTAAAGTCCCTATGGACAGAACATAAGTATGATAAGGGGAATCAATGGGGGATGACGATTGATTTAACCAAATGCACCGGCTGCAACGCCTGCACTATTGCCTGTCAGTCGGAGAACAATATTCCGATTATAGGTAAAGAACAGGTCAGAAACGGCCGCGAAATGCACTGGATCAGAATAGACCGTTACTTTACTGGTGAAATGGATAATCCTGAAATTGTCCACCAGCCTGTTGCCTGCCAGCATTGTGAAATGGCTCCCTGTGAAAATGTCTGCCCGGTTGCAGCCACGGTACATGATAAAGAAGGGCTCAATGTCATGGTTTACAATCGCTGCGTCGGAACCCGCTATTGCTCCAATAACTGCCCCTATAAAGTACGCCGGTTCAACTTCTTCAATTATACCAAAGATACACCCGAAGTTCTCAAGATGGCCAACAATCCCGATGTCACCGTGCGCTCACGCGGTGTTATGGAAAAATGTACATTCTGCATCCAGAGAATAAAGCGGGTAAGCAAAAATGCTAAAAAAGAGAACCGACCAATTGTAGAAAACGAAATTGTCGTCGCCTGCCAGCAGGCTTGTCCGGCCAAAGCTATCACTTTTGGCGATATCAATAATGAAAAAAGCGAAGTGGTTAAAATCAAAAAACGTAACAGAAACTATGATCTGCTCGCTGAACTGAATGTCCGCCCGAGAACATCCTATCTGGCGAAAATAAGAAATAAAAATCCAAAAATGCCCTCGGTATAAGAGGGCATTTTCTATACTTCCAATTGTATTCATTAACCTCAAAAATGTACGTTTAACTCATCTTTAATACTTCTTTATTAATTTCAAAATGCTTATAATGATTTTCAACAAATTATATTAGGTTGAATATCGTGGACTGGATTACTGTTTTTGTCATTGCTATTGGATTGGGCATGGATGCCTTTGCGGTGGCCCTTGTTTGCGGCGCCAGACGAACCTGTATTCAGGCCCGGCCACTATTCAGATTATCATTCCACTTCGGGCTCTTTCAGTTTTTGATGCCGGTTATCGGCTGGTATCTCGGAACAACGGTTAACCAGTACATCAGGGATTATGACCATTGGATAGCTTTTGGATTGCTGTCCTATATCGGGATTAGAATGCTGCGGGAATCTCTGTCTCCAAATAGTAATAAAATTGAACTAAAGGATCCCACCAAAGGGATGCTTATGGTAATGCTCTCAATCGCAACCAGCATTGATGCCTTTGCAGTTGGATTAAGTCTGGCTTTTCTGGGAACAACCATCTGGATGCCGAGCATCGTAATCGGAATAGTGGCATTAATTATGACAGCAATCGGAATGATTTTCGGTAAAGCGCTGGGTAATCGATTCGGTAAAAAAATGGAGCTTCTTGGCGGAATAATTCTTATTGGAATAGGGATTAAAATCCTTCTTGAACATTTCTTATCTTAAAATAAAATTAATGTGACCAGATCTTATTTTTTTATCTGACCTTTGCGTACTTTGGACCAGTAATACCAATTCTTTTTCTCTTCAGGTAAATTGGGATGACGAGCCTGTTCGATAGCCGCCCTGAAAACATCCTTACAACATGGATCAAGTTTTTGTCCTTTGAGTTGCTGCAAACGCTGGAAAAGTTCGCGGTGATCTGCGGTTTTTAACTGTTTGACTTCAGTGATTCCGAGCTCTTTAAAATCAGCCAAAGTCGCCGGTCCGACAGAGACCAGATCTATGAGTTTTCGTTTATCGGTCATGGCAGTAAGTTACAAAATTATGAAAAAAAGAAAATCACTTTTTTAAATTACTTTTACTGAACACAGAGTCTCATAAGACTCCTTTTATTAAACTTGATTTGTCGAGCATTTAAAGGCTAAATAAATAGACTACGAATCTATTTTTTTTAGAGGAATAAATGAAAACCGAAAATTCGTTTGAATGCCCCATATGCAATATTTCGAAACCATTGCGTGAAGGACGGCCCGAGCAGTTTGTTTCCGGTCCGGTAGGGGAATTAATCAGGAAGAAACATCCCGATTGGGGACCGGGGCATATTATATGTCAGACATGCCTTAAAGACTTTCGGGAGGAATACCTTAAGGAAGCCATAAAACAACAAGCCGGGGAAATAACTGCGGTCGAAAACGAAGTCATTAACAGTCTTAGAGAGCATGAGGTTCTCGTAAAAAATATCGGACTGCAGTTTGAAGAATCCAAATCGCTGGGACAGCGTATGGCGGATAAGGTAGCGACATTCGGAGGCAGCTGGAAGTTTATAAGCTTATTCGGGTCAGTCTTAGTTATCTGGATAATAATAAATAGTTATGTTTTGTTATCGCGCCCTTTTGACCCCTACCCCTTTATCTTGTTGAATCTCCTTTTATCCTGTCTGGCGGCAATTCAGGCACCAATTATTATGATGAGTCAGAACCGACAGGAAGCAAAAGACCGGCTCCGTTCCGAACATGACTATCAGATTAATTTAAAAGCTGAAATCGAAATAAGACAGCTTCATGCAAAGCTCGATCAGCTCATAAATCACTCCTGGCAGCGCCTTCTCGATATTCAGCGCCTTCAAGTCGACCTTATTGAAGAACTGGCATCCAAGAAATAACAAATTAATACGGATATTTATATAAACCAAAATTAATGGGAACTATATTCACAATATCCTGTTAAACGAATGCTACTTAGTAGCAAATGAAAAGACATCCGATATTGACATCAATTTGGGCAAGTCATCTACTCCCTCCCCTGAATGGCTTGCCCTTTATTGTTTTAACAAGCAAATCTGTAATAGATTTTTATCCATTTCATCGAAAAATAACCCGGTGCCAGGTCCTTTTTCTAATATAACATTAGATGTGAAAACAGAAAAGCATTGCTCGATCCAGATTGTATTGATATTATAAGGAACATAAGTTTACTAAATTTGATACTACTCAATTATGAGGATCAAGGATGCCAATATGAAAAAAACTATTTTATTTTCCTTATTCATTTTTTGTTTAATTTCAACAGTTTATGCTGATGGAGGAGATGACTTCTTGAATAATCTTAAACCTGACCAATCAATTCATGGTTTTAGAGTTGCCAATATTTATGATAACAATGACAATCGTCCAATGGGGGGGCGATTCATTTCTGAAAAATATGGATTTATTGTAGATCTGATTCAAATCCAATCGGTACCTCAGGCGTTCATGTGGGTCAAGACTGAGGTTCCCCTATTTTAATGGACACTTTAATTAGCATATGTTTTTCTATCTTCAAAGTCAACCGGACTTACATATCCG
>JBDRQG010000051.1:0-3057 GCA_043826475.1 bacterium | reverse complement strand
TTTGAAATGGAAGTATCGGCCACCGCTCCTCTGTATACCAGCGAGGTCTCGAGCACTTTTTCTATCTGACGGTAATTAAAATAGCAGGCGGATTTGTTGCCGGATATTTTATATTCTTCAAACGGTTCATGCCGGCAGGTACGGATATCCTTTCCGCAGACAGAGCATTCAGGAAACAAAAAGGTAAAGCCAATCGAGCATTCTTTGTAAACACCGCCGTCGATATTCTCCCTGAGCGTCTCGGCCCCATCGGCATTTTTCAACCAGTAAAAATAACATTTAACCCATTGCTCCCCCTCCCGATCTTCAGTTTTGGCATAAAAATTTCTACCAATAGGGAGATGATCTTTGCGATGCCCTACCATAACCGGCGAATCGACTAATAACTCACAGAGGTTATCATGTTCATCAACTGTAAAACACCCCCCGAAACTATTAACCTGATCCGAAACGACATACATCGCTCGGATATAAACATCAGCTTCTTTAACAGCTTCCGGTGGAGAGATATTAGAATTGATCAGGTTTATCAAATCTGTTGAAACTTTTTCAATTGGTTCTGCTAAACGGGCCGTTAGACGTCCGATACTGGCGCTCATTTTACCTCCATACCATTTTTTTAATAAGCGCCAGGAGACAGAATTATCAGCATAACTCCATGCTTTTTGTGCAAAATTTTGCTACTTTTTATACAAGTTTAAAAATGTTAAAACTCACTCAATTAATACCGTATCCTTTTGTAAAACAACACCATACAACAAATATTAAATAATAAAACACAGTAAGGGCACAAGCTTTGCTTTAAAAAGAATTAAAATGATGAGCAAATATTTAAAATGTCAGGAATATAACATGAAGATTTATAAAGAAAAACAGAGTCAGCCATTAAGGTGGGTAATTGCATTAGTTATATTTATTTTAACTATGACTATTACTTTCGCCGATGTTTATGGGCTAGGCGTCCCTTCCGGCAAGTATAATCCACCCCCGAATAGGACATATTATAACAGCCAATCTGGTACAACCACTCCTATCTTTGATATTAATACTCCAAATTATGATGGCTACGAGAAATGTCCGCCCCCTTCAGATATTCCGGAACCGATTTCAATGATCCTTATGGGAATGGGTTTAGCAGCTTTACATATGGCTAACCGTAAAAGAAAAATTTGACCCTCGCTCCCCATTCCTCTACCTTTTACACCTTTTGAGCCTCCCCTCAAAAGGTGTTTTTATGCCATAAAATCATTAAATATTATACTTTTCCTATTCTCGGATTGATTACTATTCTTGATTTTGTTCGTAATGGCCACAAAGCCAAAGCCAGTGCCATCAGAGCATCACACTGGTTATTATTATCCCAGCGAGCTTCGCCCAATTCATTCTCCAATGACCATGTTTTCCCTGGTCCGTCAGGCAGCTCCCATTTATCATAAAATATTTTTTTCTGTGCATGAAAGAGTTCAACATTGGTCAGCATTTCAGCTTTGGAAGATGGGGTAAAAATAACACTTGAGGGATTAAAATCCTTTAACTGCTCCACAATTACATCTCCCAGGCCGGTCCCGTCTACAATCAGTTGTCCAGGAAATTCCATCTGCCGCTGTCTTATCTTTTCCAACACAACTTCCCAATCGAAGAGGCGTAGCCTCTCTAATTTTACAACAAAGACACCCTTGTCAGTTACGGCAATAGTAATCCCAACGGTAGCGGTGCGCTTGCGGGCTAAATCCCAACCAGAAATAAGGGGGCACTTTCCCTTTAAAAGGTCATCAAAATTATTTCTATTTTCAATAAATCCTTCAAGAGCATTCTCAATATAATCGCTCCTTAAAATTTCCCCGCCGGTATCGACAAATTGTCCCATGATATTCTGTTGGATGCGGTGATCAGAAAAATATTTCAACCGCTCTTCGAGATATTCCTGTGATATATAAATATTCTCCCGGCTGTCTCCATACTGGGCATAACCATTTCGTTTTCCGGATAAAATATCTCTGACTCTTTTATAGAACCAGTTTTTCCCATTGGGTGTCGAAATCAGGTCAAGCCTTCCTTCCCGATCAGCCAGGCGCATAACAATAACCTCTTCGACCACATAATCCGGATCGGTTTCAAAGGCTACTTCATCGAATATAAAGAGATCATAGTCGTTGCCTAATAGATATTCCCCACGGTTCTGGGTCGATCTAGCTTCAATTGTTGATCCATTACCAAATTCCATTTTTGGATATGGGGTTCTGACAATTGAAGTCAGCAGCGGTTCAATAATTTTTGACTGTCTTGCAAAACGAACAACCTGATTAAAAATAATATTAGCTTGATCCTGAGTAATAGATGCCGTTACTATTCGGTAACGCCCGCTTTTATCAAATTCCAATTTCCTCGGACGATAAAGGGCATGATGAATTATCTTGACGGCACAGACAAAAGATTTTCCCCAGCGATTTCCTGTTACCAGGGCATTTTCCGGAGTTGTGCTGCTGGCCAGCCACCTCTTCTGGCCAGCATGGAGTTTTACCTCAAGGACTTTTTCTGCAAAGTAGGAAAGGTCAAAAAATCCGCGCTGCCAGTCTATTCCCTCTTGTTCTATAGCTAAAATGCCTCGCCGACACGCTGCATCGCTGTCTCTTTCTCGATCAATCCGGCATTATAGAGCTTGATGATATTATCAATCTTGCTGGATTCAATTGAAGCCTTTTCACTTGCCTGATAGGTAAAGCTGTTATCAAATTGATAGCGGCATTTAATACTATATCCCCCCAAAGCCAAATCGATCCCAGCCACCCATTCCAGGAAATTAGTCACCTCAGCCTGTACTGTTCGCACCTGCCTCATCACCACATCAAACTTAAAACCAGACCAGGTAGTCGTAGCGCCGTAAGAATATCCAAGAAGAAAGGGAGCCAATCCGGTTCCGGCGCAAACTTCCTCGACCATCGAACGATGATTATGAAACCAGCTATTCGAAACGCTTTTGGAATCCCCCGGGCCGATATAGTCAACAACCACATTATCCCAGGTCACGGGATTCTCATCGATATCACAGGAGCGAAT
>JBDRQG010000050.1:0-14401 GCA_043826475.1 bacterium | reverse complement strand
TGTTGTAGCTGATTTCAAAGTAATTATTATAATGGCTTTGTGATTTATAATCACTGTAATTTTTATCTTCGGCCATGCCTGTTGAAAATGAAAAAATCACAATCAAAAAAATACTGTTTATCACACATAAGTTTCTAAAGTTCATTTTTACCTCCGTTTTTTATTATACATCACAAAAAACGTGCCAGTAAAGATAAAACACTTTAAGTAGCGGTTTTATCAAGATTTATCTAATTGAACTGTGGCTAAGCTACACACCTCTGCACAAATATAGTTCTATGATTTGAGTCCCCATTCACTGATTTTTCGTGATAAATTTGCCCGATCAATATTAAGTTGTCGAGCAGCTTCAGAAATATTACCCTGTGTATTCTCAAGTGTTTTTTTGATAAGGTGCTTTTCGAAATCAAGCAGCTGATCACCAAGTGAAATTGATTTGGGAGCTTCTCTTTCTGACAGATTATCAATAGAAGTCATTCCAGCCAAATCATTCATTCCAATCTGTTTACCAGGGTGAGTTATTGATAGCCTTTCAATCAGATTCTTAAGTTGTCTCACATTGCCCGGATAATCAAGGGTTGTCAAATAAGCTACTGCATCGGGGGAGAGCTGAAGTCTGTTTGAAGGATCATATCTTTTCAGAAATTCACCGACCAATAACGGAATATCATCTTTGCGTTCATTTAGGGACGGTACATTTATACTAAATACGGAGATTCTGTAATAAAGGTCTTCACGGAATTTATTTTCTTCGATTAGCTTTTCCAGGTTTCTATTTGTCGCGCATATTACTCTTACATCTACTACAGTATTGTCCGTAGAGCCAAGTTTTTCCACTTCGCCGGTTTCTAAAACTCTTAATAATTTTGCCTGGCATTCATAAGGGAGATCACCGATTTCATCAAGAAATATAGATCCCCCGTCAGCTAAAACAAATTTACCGGGATAGTCTCTGACCGCTCCGGTGAAGGCACCTTTGGTATGGCCGAAGAGTTCCGACTCAAAAAGAGGGGCGGGAATTCCGGGGCAGTTAACTTTAATAAACGGTTTCTCTCTTCGTTTACTCTCAAGATAAAGCCGCATGGCCACGAGTTCTTTGCCCGTGCCGTTTTCACCTCTTATTAAAACAGAAACATCATTTGGAGCTGCTTGCGATATTGTCAGCAGCAATTTTTTTATGGCTAAAGATTCACCGATAATGCGTGAAGATTGATCGAGATCATTAACCATCAGTAACCGCTGTTTTTGAGCTTGAGAAAGCAATAACCCGGATTTAACGCTGGTTAATAGTTTTTCCGGCGGGACGGGTTTTTCAAGATAATCTGCGGCTCCTAATCTTATGGTCTCCAATGCCGTGGAAATATCCGACTGTCCGGAAATAACCAGCACTACCGGCGGAATGGGATCATCTTTGATAATCTTAAGAAAATCTACACCGGATAATTTGGGAAGGTTTAAATCGAGAAGGATGAGGTCGTATCTGTTTTTGTTATAGAGCTTCAGAGCATTTTCAATACTCTCAGCCGAATTGACTTTATATCCTTCATCTTCCAAAAGGGAAGTAAAAGAAGATATGATTTTTTGTTCATCATCAATTATTAAAATTGTTTCAGGCATTTTGATCCCTGTTTGCTAATGGTAATCTAATTGTAATTATCGTCCCTTTATTCGGTTCGGAATTTATCTCCAGCTGTCCGTTTATTTCATTGATAGTCTTTTCTACAACAGCCAGTCCGATGCCGCTGCCAGATTGTCGGGTGGTATAGTAGGGTAGTCTTGCTGAGGCTAAAACCTCATCTGACATCCCCTCGCCATGATCTTCAATAGTGATGATTGCCATTTTATCCTTTTTTATTAATGAAAACGTAATAACATCACCCTGGGAAGAGGCTTCTATTGCGTTCTTAAACAGATTATGAATAGCTTCCCGAAAATAGGTGAGATCGATACTTACCGGGATTTCATAATCAGGCAATTGAAGTCGGAATGAATAGGGCTTGAGCAGGTCATGATATAATTCAGTAAGTGAATTCATGACTTTTCGAAGATCAATTGTATTTAGTTTTGGTTCAGGTAATTTTGCCAGCAAAGAGAATCGATCAGCGAGATCAGTCAGGTGTTTGATTTCATCAGAAACTAATTTCAGCTTGTCCTTTATTTCGTTCTGATCAGCTAACCCCGTAAGCTTTTTTTCAATTTGATATAATGATATAAGGATAGGTTGAAGGGGATTTTTTAATTCGTGAGCAAATCGTCGCGCGATATGGCGCCAGGCGGCAACTCGTTCACTTTGGGTCAACTTGGCTGTTGTCTGTTCCAATTTATTTGCCATATCATTGAAGTTGGATATTAGTGAGATCATTTCCGATGATCCTGATAATTTTACTTGTTGATTAAAATTACCTTCCGAAATAGCATTAGCTGCAGTTGCAAGTTCGGCCAACGGTTTCGACATATTTTTAGAAATTTTCGATGAAAAATAATAGGCAACAATTATAATCAGACAGGCAAGAAATAAAAAAATGACCCCAAGAAAAATAATATATTTGTTATTAAGTTGTCGGAAAGATGTTTTTGAAGCTCTTTTATCCTGATAGGATGAAATTAACGTGACATACTCCAGACCATGAATAACACCAGCCAGTATAGTCATGCTGTCGTTGCCTATTATTGACGAATACTGATAAATTGCACTGTCCGTTGTTAACAGCCCGGATGCTCGATAATGTGACGCATCAATAAGATTACTTATTAATTGATCAGATAAAATTTGCTCACCTTTATGAACTGAAACTCCAGAATCAGAATTTGTAATTATAAAATCAGAATAAATTGCTGTACTATTATTATTTTGAGCAAAGGAATACAAATCATGAATGATATTAGCTTTATATTGTTTCAGAAAATATTCTGATAATTTAAGGAAGGAGTTATCTTCGTTATTCTCCATCCTTAAATTTTCGGTAGAAAGATAATAGCCGACAAGTAATAATATGAATGAGGGGAGTAATGCAAACAGGAGCAGGAGCCTGAACAGTTTTTTCCCAAATGAAGATTTCATAGTTTCGAAAATTTTTGACGATAACGTCTGTTATAATCTGCTAAGGCTTGGATGTGTGATTCAAAAGCAATCTTTTCAGGGAGATTATCAAAGCTGAAAAATCGAACTTCCTCAGCATCATCACCAGCTTGTAGTACTCCGCCGGTAATCTCTGCTATATACAATAATAAAATTGCATTGGTTCTGGGGTCATCGCTTCCGGAATAGACTTCAAAAAAATCACCAAGTTTAATATCCAAACCAGTCTCTTCTTTTACTTCTCTGATTGTTGTTTCTCTGGGGTGCTCGCTCCATTCCATAAAACCAGCCGGGAAACACCACCATCCGATCCTTGGCGGATGCGCTCTTTTTACCAGTAGAATCTGGTCATCCTTTACTATGACAGCTCCGGCTGCCGGAATTGGGTTTTGATAAAAAACATAATTACACTCCGTATCGGTACATGCCATACGGTATTGTTCGTCCATCAACACTCTTGCAAGACTTTTACCGCAAAGGGGACAGAATTTGAAACCACAATGTTTGTTTTTACGTTCAAACAGTATTTCTTCGTTGAAATTTTTAAACTTATCAGACATTAGATAGCAACCATTTTGCCGTTGATTTTTAAAGAGATTATCGTAGTATCATCCCTTGGAGGAAAAGTTCCATCAAAAGCTTTGACCTCATTCAGAATATTATCCATGATATCGCAGGCGTTATGATGGCGAAATTGACAAACTAAATCTCTCAATCTTTGCTCACCGAATTCATTTTCATCCTTATCCATTGCCTCGGAAAGGCCATCGGTATATAAGAAGAGTATATCATTCGGTTCGAGTCGTACTGAAGTCGAGGTATATTCCATATTGAACAGAGCTCCAATTATCGGTCCGCCGGTAGTTAACAATTCCATATCACCGTTGGCACGAGCCAGAATAGGGTAATTGTGTCCGGCATTGCAATAATGAAATTCACCAAGTTTGGTATCCAATTCGCCATAGAAGAGAGTGACATATTTTTCCGGAGAGGTAGCCTCGGCAACCAGTTGATTCATATTTTTCATCATTTTAGAAATACGATTCCCGTTTCTAACTTCACTATGAATGATAGCCTGTGTCTGGGCAATCATCAGAGCCGCCGGCATTCCTTTTCCCGAGGCATCAGCAATTACAATTCCTATGCGATTTTCATCGATCTTAATAAAGTCATAAAAATCTCCTCCAACTGTTCGGGAGGGAGTTGAATGTACGGAGATTGACAGGTTTTCAAAAATTGGAGGGGAAGAGGGGAGCAGATCGAGTTGAATCTGACGCGCCATCGATACTTCTTCCTGAAGACGAGTACGTTCCAGTGAATCGACATACAGCCTGGCATTGGTAAGGGCGGTCACCATCTGGTTGGATAATACGCCCAATAAATTGAAATCATCGGTGGAATAACTATAACCGGCTACCTTATCGGTCAGGGCCAGGAACCCCAGCATATGATTGGCGTCTTTCATGGGCAGTATCAATCGTACTTTGCGTTCGCTAAGGGTATTGGCCAGATGGGAGTTGGCCGTATAATCCGAAAGAGAATACAGATAGGTCGGAGAATCAAGAAGATTAATTCCTCTCAGCATCAGATCATCGCGATCAAGCGGAACTCGCCTCGGGAAATCATCGCTTTGAAGAATGGCATATTCATTGATTTCATCGTCATATAAGATAAAGAATACTTTCTCAACCAATAATGATGTTTTGAGAGTTTCTTCGATAATTTGCCTCAGCTTTTTGGGATCGAACAAAGAAATTACCTGGCGGGAGAAGCGTTCAATAATATTTCCATGGTCGGTTCTGGTGCGAATGAAAATGGATCTGAGAATGCTGTCAAAAAATCCGTTAATCGGCTGGAAAAGGAGCAATAAAATTATTATAAAGGCATAGCTCAGTACTTCAGTTTGAGCTCCGAATATTGGCTTTAAAATGGATTCCGATTTTAATACGAGTATGATATAAACTCCTACCAGCAATGCAGAAGTGATCGTATATACGAATGACTGGCGAAATTTCAAGCGAACATCGAGAAGTTGATAGCGAATAGTGGTATAAGCAAAAATGCCGGCGATCAAAAGACTCGACAAAATATAAGAAATTGAATACAAAGTATCAGTAAAATATTTAGGAAACAGCAGACTGCCTATGAATGTAACAGTATATATTCCGGCGCAGGCTCTTATTCCACGAAACACAATTCGGGTTTGAGTCAGTAGACGCGGATTTGTAACCAGCTTACGGCTTGTTTCCAGGAAATAAACAGCTGTAACAACGTACAGGATATTTAACAATCCAAAAATTTCAATATGATAATTGCGAATAAAACTTATTATAAGTAATAAGAACGAGAATAAATATGACACCGGAACCATAACGATTTTAGAGAGTCCGCTGGCATCTGGTTCAATTGTCAGTGAACTGAGAAAATCCACAAACTGGGTGAATAAAAGCATCAGCAGCAGATGTGTCAGTTGTGGTATAAAAATCAAATATCTTAGGCGGCGATGCCTGAAATCACGCAGCCGGTCTTCGGGGAATATCCATGAGAATAAAAGAAAGAGTGGGAAAAAGAATTCCCATATATGCTGCAAATGGAAAAGGGTAGAATCAACAAATCCGACCGATGCCTGAGGAGATTTATAAATAATTTGCGCTAAGGCAAGAAAGAGCGATCCCAATCCGACAAATAAAAGCATGGCGCCGGTAACGCGATTAAGCCTGTTTCCGAGATTATCACGCACAATAGTGATAGCCAGGAAAGAGAGAAATCCTCCGGTAAAGATGTAGATAATTATTTTTAGCAGATCATTGTCCATGCTTACAGACCGCTAACTAAAATTATTGAATGGTTTTCGTTATACTAATCGTTGTTCCGTTGTCATTGGCTTCGATATCAATCGAATCCATCAGGGATCTCACAATAAACAGACCTCGTCCGACTTCTTTTAAAAGATTCTCGTCGGCCAGAGGATCATCCAGTTCTTCGGGATCAAATCCGCCGCCGTTGTCGGTGACAGAGATCTTGATCTTATCGTTTAAACGAGTAATCTCAACCGTAACAGGCAAGCCGCTGTTTACTTTTTGACCATGCGTGACAGCGTTATTTACAAGCTCTGATACGGATATGGCAATATCGGCAATAACCGAATCCTCGGTTTTATATTTCCTGAGAATACCTTCCAGGAAATCGTCAACATCAGCCAGGAACTTATGACTGGGGGGAATTTTAATCTGGTTCCCACTGATTTCGGGTTTTTCCATTTACAAACTCCTAAAAAAAATGGCAGGTCTGACTCTGGTCTACCTGCCGTAACTTCTCAAATTAAGCTCAACCATGGCTGCGATTATTTGAAAGCTTTGACCGCATCGTCAATTGTATCAAATGAATCAAAAACCGGAGCCAATTTTGTTATCACCAAAAGTGATTGTATTTTTTCGGTGACGTTGGCCAGCTTGAGCTCTCCATCGTTGTTGCGCAGAGTGGTCAAGGTAGAAATAAGAATCCCTAAACCGGTAGAGTTCATCCAGTCCACCTGGGACAAATCTATGACAACCCTCTTTTTGCCGGCTTCAATTATTTCGTGCAGTTTGTCATGCAGCAGGGTTGCATCCGGACCGCCCATGATTTTACCTTTGGGCTCAAGAATTACAACCCCATCCTGTTCTCGATCGGACAATCTCATATTGTCCCTTCCTCTGATATTCTTTTATGGTTTATACGTTTATATCAATTTAATTGTTTCAGAGGTGCCATTGGCACACTTCTTTACCATCATTTAATTAAAGCTTATTTTAGCCATAAAACTATAACAATTAAAGAGTTGATTATTATGCCGCAAGTCAAGGGTTTTTCCTATCCACTTTTTTGATTATTTGTGAGTTTGATAGCCGCTAATGTGATTTACTCCTGGCCCTTTTTGAGTATTTATGAGGCATGGAAGCGAAAATCACAGAATTTTTCAGCCCTGAGAGAGGGGAGGCGCCGTCAACGAAGATAACCGATGACAAGCGGGATTCTACCGCCTGTGTCGGGTTTCCCTCACCGGCGGCCAATTACATGAAAAAGGGGCTCGATCTGAATGAGTTTTTTATCAAACATCCCTCGGCCACTTTTTATCTGCGGGTTGCCGGCGATTCCATGCTTGGGGCGGGGATTCACTCCGGGGATATTATCATCGTTGATCGTGCCCTCAAACCGACCGATGACCGGGTGGTGATTGTCATTCTAGATGGGGAATTTATGGTGCGCAGGCTCCGTTTGACCAAAAACAAAATCCGCCTGATGCCCGACAATGACAATTTTCAGCCGATTGAGATTGCCGATGAGACCGATTTCCAAATCTGGGGAGTAGTAACCGGTGTCATTCATGTTTTGTGATTGTGTGTATTATAATCCTTCCATCGCGCGGGTGGCCCACCATTTATGGTGGGGAATATGTGAGCGGCAGATGTGGACATCTACCGGGGTGCCCCACCGCTTGGGTGGGCTCTATGGTGGCAGCGGATAGCGGGTAGCCCATCGCTTGCGGTGGGTTTCTATTCAGTTTTAGTAGGTCGACCCCTGTGGTTTCGACAATAAACTGCCCGCTCAATAAAGGGCAGATGTGGACATCTACCACTCACTTAATGTTGTTCTGTCGGGTCTTGATCAGCAAAGCTGATTGTGACCCGACAGATGGATGCGTCAGGTCACACTTCGCCAAAGCGAACCAAGACCTGACGCAACGCTGAATTTGGGTGGCCCACAGCTTGCTGTGGGGTGTTTAGAAGAAATATTTTTTATAACTGTTAAGGAAACAATGTCACTCCTCCCCTTATATGCTCTGGTTGACTGCAATAATTTTTACGCCTCCTGCGAACGGGTTTTTAATCCCAAACTCGAGGGCAAACCGATTGTGGTCCTCTCCAACAACGATGGCTGCATTGTCGCCCGTTCCAACGAAGCCAAAGCCCTCGGGATCGGGATGGGGGAACCATTTTTTAAGGCGAAGGATATTGTCAAAAAGCATAATGTTTATGTCTTCTCTTCCAATTACCAGCTCTATGGCGATTTGTCCCGCCGGGTTTTCGCTACCCTGGCCTGGTTTAGCCCGGAGGTCGAGTTTTATTCTATCGATGAAGCCTTTCTCAATCTGGCCGGATTTGACCGGGATATGGATATGGTCGCCTATGGCCGCCAATTGAAGGACAAAGTCTTTCAATGGGTGGGAATTCCTGTTTCGGTTGGGATAGCTCCGTCTAAAACACTGGCGAAAATTGCCACCCGCATTGCCAAAAGATCGGCCAAAGCCAACGGCGTTCTTCAACTGACCAAACCCAAATATATCACTGCCGCTCTGGCGGCCACACCGGTCGGGGATATCTGGGGGATCGGGCGGCGTCTTTCCAAAAAACTCAATGACCGCGGGATAGAAAATGCGTTGCAGTTAAGCGAGGTGAGTGATCAGTGGATTCGCAAGATGATGGGGATTGTCGGCGTGCGGCTGGTGCATGAACTGCAGGGGATTTCCTGTTCCGAACTCAAATTCGCGCCCCAGACTAAAAAGGGGATCACCTGTTCCCGTTCGTTCGGGAGGGCGGTGACCACGCTCGATGATATGCGCGAGGCGGTGGCGGCATATATTTCGCGGGCTGCTGTCGAACTGCGCAAGCAACGCTCGGTGGTCAGGCAGTTCACGGTCTATCTGATGACCAACCGCTATAAAGAGACCGATCTCCAGCACAACGTCGAAAAACATGTCAAACTGCCGGTGGCCACAAATGATACCGGGGAGTTGATCCGCTATGCTGTTAAAGCGACCGAAGAGATTTTCAAACCGGGCTATCGTTATAAAAAAGCGGGGGTGATGTTCACCGATCTGGTCCCGGCCGATCAGCGCCAGCCGGATATGTTCGATACCGCCGACCGGAATAACATGGATACGCTGATGACGATGCTCGATGAGGTCAATTCCAAAATGGGGGCGCGGACGCTTCAGTTCGCCACCCAGGGAACGACCAAACCCTGGGACATGAAATGCGAACTCCGCACCCCGAACTACACGACACGATGGGACGAGTTGTTAGTAGTCAAGGCGGGGTAGGGGGAGTACTTCGAAACCCCAGTGGTTTCGAAAATCTCTTGAATGATGAATCGACAGCAAGCAGTAGATATGTTTAGAGCAGTGTTATGTTATATGACATTATTATCCTTAAGGGATTTAAGTCTTTTGCTAAGCATGTCCTCAAGATGATGGATGCTATCATAAAAAATGTGATTCATACTAATTAAATCGAATGGGACAGTTGTCCCTTCTTTAGCAATTAGTATAACTTGTTTATTAAGTGCATGAGCCCATCCTACTTCATAGAATACGTTAGGATTTCTATCAGAAACTTCTGCTACTATATATTGAGCTTTTTTAATGTGATCAATGATCTCAGTTATAATATCACCATTATACTCCATTTCGTCTGCCCTAACAGCAGTAAGACCAAGTTTCTCAATACAACCACGTATTCCATACATATATAAATCATTTAGTTCTGTCGAGAAAGACATTACGATAAATACTTCATTTTGAAATACATCTGGCTGTGGTTTTGTTTCAGCTTGTTTTATAATTTCATCAATTATCCCCATTCCTTTAGGTGAATTTCCTGCAAGCTTAACTTCGAGGTCAGCAAAAGTAATTAACTCAACCTTCATTGCTTTAGCTGTGAGAAATGCTTCTTTGGTAAAACCAGTGTAAGAAACTAGCACTGCTTTATCTATTTGCCCTGCTTTTCTTAAGAAATCTGAAATGATGCAATAACTTGCTACTACATCTTTTCCAACATTCTTTTTATAATATTTGCATTCAACTGCCGTTTTGACTACTTGACCTGAAGCAGTTTTCTCTTCAACATAGATATCAATCTGATGACCACTCATACTGACATTTTGTTTGACAGAATCTGCACCTAATAGCCTATAAATCTGAGCAATTACATTTTCAAATGCAGACCATAAATTTACACTTTGAGGGGGCATTAATTCTCCTCTATTATATACGTTCGCGATGTCCTGTCCCATTATATTGTAAAACTTTTTTAATTCAGTTGGAGTAGGTCAGGAGGTCTGCCCTCCTGACGCCGACCTATTATTGATGAATTCCCTAGCATGCTTGAAAGACTTTAAATATTTTTTTTCAAAAAGTGATTTTAACTCATTTTGAAGATTTTTAAGATTTTTTAATGGTGTAAATGTATTATTGAATTCCAGATATCTTTGAGCTCTGATCTCTCTAGGGATTTCTTTACCCAATTCACTATCTAATTCTGAAAAAACATGATTACAGACATTTGCTAAATGAATGTAATTTATACATAAAAGAATCAACTCCTGATCGTTTATAATATCTGATGTAACAACATTTTGAAATGCTATAGTCTGAAAACGTGGGTAAGCATTATGTTTTACACCTATATTATCAGAGGTACTTGTAAATGTTAAAGGTTTACTATTAAAATGAGATTGATTAATAGTCCATTCTCTAGCTAATGAGATAAGTATATTAAGTTTTCTACCATTCTTATTTATGTAATCCCATCCAAAAGTAGAACACACACCACCAATACCAATTAAAACTACACCTAAAACGATAAATAACCATCCTCTTATAGCAAAGTCCATATTTATAACCTTTACATGATCAATTAATAGCTAATATACTGCGATTATATTTCTAATATATTCTTTTCGTCAATTTTGCACAATAAAAATCCTACATATTTCCCCTCAATCTTCCAAATTGACTCAGGGCATTTAAATTGTTAAATAGGGGAGTGAAAAATAACGACAAAATGAAATGCGTCAGGTCACATCCGCCTGGGCGGACAAGACCTAACGCAACAATAAGATGAAAAATAATGAATCGACATTAAACAGGATTATCCTGCTAATATTAGGCTGTTTCTTCCTCTCCGGGATGACCGGGCTGATCTATGAGATTCTCTGGACCCGCATGATTGTCAAAATTATCGGCTCCGCCCCTTTTGCGGTCAGCATCATCCTCACCGTCTTTATGGGCGGGCTTGGACTAGGTAGCTACATCGCCAGCCGCCACATCGACAAAATCAAAGAACCATTGGCCCTTTTAAGAATATATGGTACATTAGAAATTATTATAGGCATCTACAGTTTGATAATCCCGTTGCTCTTAATAGCCTTCCGTCCATTGTATGCTATGCTATACAACAGCCTCTTTGAACATTTTATGCTCTACAGTCTTCTAACGTTTATCGGCTGTGCAATCTTATTTATTCTTCCGGTTACCTGCATGGGGGCAACACTGCCGATTCTATGCCGTCTGTATGTCACCCGCCTTTCCCATCTTGGAACCAACGCAGGGAGACTTTATGGCTTGAACACAATCGGTGCTGCGTTAGGGGCATTGCTCTGCGGATTCTGGTTAATAAGTGCGTATGGCATGTGGGGGGCATTGGCGGTGGCGGTTGTTATTAATATTGTCATCGGATTAGCCTGTATTGTTACCGCCTTTAATGCCAAATTACCTTTAAGAGAATACAAACTGTCAGAGACGGTAGTATTAAAAGAGAGAGAGGATGTAAATCCCAACGCAAAAGTAGTAACCGGGGCTTTGATTATTTTTGCTATCTCTGGTTTCTGTTCGATGGCCCTCGAAGTTATCTGGACCAAGCTGTTGGGTCTAATCGTCGGTCCAACCACATATTCCTTCACCATAGTTTTAGTTACTTTCATCTTTGGACTAGCCTTAGGGAGTATCCTGTTCGGTTGGTTGGCCGACAAAACCAACAAACCCTTCTGGATTTTGATTCTCACTCAGATAGCTGCGGCAATATGTGCTTTGGGAATCAGTCAAATATTGGGTAACAGCCAGTTGTTTTTTGCCAAATTAATTTCCGATTTTCAACATCAATTCACCCTGCTTACTATCACTAAAGGATTAATTCTTTTTGGCTTCATGTTTATCCCGACCTTATGTCTTGGCGCCACCTTCCCATTAGTCGGAAAAGTTATTACTCAGTCAGTTTCAAAAGTCGGAAGAACAATCGGTTATGCTTATGCCATTAACACGATCGGTGCTGTTTCGGGATCATTTTTCGCCGGGTTTGTACTTGTTCCGTTACTGGGCAAAGAAGATAGCCTTAGTTTTATCGTATCACTCCAATTATTAACAACCCTTATAATATCCGGTATCGTCTATCTCAATAAAAATGAAAAGCCAATGCGATGGATTGTTATTTCAATCCCGGCCATAATAGCTATAGTATTGTCATTTTATTATCCAACCTGGAATCATCAGTTATTGGCCGAAGGAAAATATCATCGTTTCGATCAAATGGGTGTCGATGTCAAGGGATTAGGCTGGTGGGAAAGTCTGATCGATGGTTCGGATATCTTAAAGAGTAAGGAAAAAGGGGAACTTCTTTATTACGGAGAAGGGATAGGCGGGTTTACGACAGTTTTGAAATTCACCGATGTTCTTGGCAACTTCGAATACTCCATGGCCAACAGCGGGAAGATTGATGCCTCAACCCGGGGAGACATGAAAACGCAAATCTTATTGGCACATTTTCCTATGTTATTTCATCCCCATGCAAAGAAAGTTATGGTGCTTGGTCTGGCCAGCGGTATAACAGCTGGCGAAGTTTTATATTACCCGGTAGAACAGCTTGATGTGGTCGATATCAACAAGCAGGTAGTAGAGGGGAGCGATTATTTTATCCCATGGAATAATAATGTTCTCAACGATCCTCGCACCAATATGATTATTCAGGATGGCCGAGCCCATCTGGGTTTGACCGACAGAAAATATGATGTCATAATTTCCGAACCATCAAATCCGTGGATGGCGGGACTTGCTACCCTTTTCACCAAGGATATTTTCAGCTATGCCAGAGAGGCTTTGACTCATGAGGGAATTTTTGTCCAGTTTATGCATGCCTACCAGATGGATTGGTCTACCTTTGCGATGGTAGGGAGGACATTTTACAAAGTCTTTCCAAACAGTCTTCTGCTTCAAACCAATCCGACTGGCGCTGGTAATGATTATTTGCTGGTAGGATTTAGAGGAAGTTTTTATAATATCAAGAACGCTCTTGAAAATATTGTCTATACCAATAAATCTCCAAACATAAAGCTATCTGATCCAAAAATATTGTACCGCCATGTAGTCTCCGAGGATCTCAACAAACTCTTTGGTGATGGTCAAATAAACGATGATAACCATCCGCATTTGGAGTTTGCGGCTCCCAAGCTCATGTATTACGGTGATCCCTCTATCAAGAAAAATCTCCAGATGAATAACTGGTTTAGTGATGAAACTTCGAAGGCGTTGATGGAAATTTATGGCAATGTTGATAGCCAGATTGAATTTGCTAAATATGCAGCTTCTTTGTATTCCCCGTTTGTGGATCTGGTTGATATGAATAAAGCAACCGAAAAGCAGAAGGAGGAGTTCTTTCAGTTAATTGATGATTATTGTCTGAATAATGTTATAGATCTTTCCATAATAGAAAATGACACTCTAAAGCAGCGCTGCCGCCAAAGGCAAATTGAAGCCATTCAAAGCAGAAGAGATACTCTCCCTGAAAAAGCAATGGCTTATTTTTATCTGGGCGAACTCAATTCACAGGAAGGGAAATTACCCGAAGCTGCAGAAAATTACAAACAGTCCCTCTCAATTAGACCAAATGATTTTGAGACCAAAAATCAACTTTGCCTGACGATAGCCAGCCTAGGGAATCTGGAAGAAGCGGTTGAATGTTTCAAAGAGGCAGTGATTTTGAATCCATACAGTGCTGAGGTTCACCTCAATCTTGGTCTTACCTATGCACGCCTTGGAAAGCTTGATGATGCTCTATCAGAATTTAATACTGCCCTTGACTTCCGCCCGGATTTTGCTGAGGTGTATTATAATATAGGTGTAGTTTTGATCAATCAGAAAAAATATGAAGAGGCGATATTAGCACTGACCGAAGCTATCCGTTTACAACCGGAATTCCCTCGCGCGAGAAGAATGCTGAATAGAGCGGTGTCATTGAGGAATTAGATGCACTGGGTAGCCCATCCGCTTGCAGTGAGTTTACTGTTCAATAAAAATATCAGGAGCACAGGGCTCCTGTCCTACTCAAGAAATATTATTAATTATTACTATTTACAGGGGGCAGATGAGGACATCTGCCCCCCACTGTAGCTATAGTTTGTTTCAATGTGTAGGGGCACGGCATGCCGTGCCCCTACGAGGTTTATATATCAAAGATAAACTTATGCCAAAACTTTTTAGGTCGGGCGTTGTTCGACCGGTCTGTATTCCAG
>JBDRQG010000049.1:0-5400 GCA_043826475.1 bacterium | reverse complement strand
ACGTCTCCTTCAGTTGCATAAATATTCACCGCAAAACTTAACAGTAAAACAATTATGCAGAAAAGTTTTGTAAATTTTTTCATGGCATCCTCCTTTTGTTTTTATTTAAACATCATTCTGACATAATATTATCTATATCTTTGATACAATTATAAGCTCATTTCCTTCCCATAAATCAAGCCGCCTTACTCCCCAGTAAAGATCATCTTTGGCTTATATGAGTGCTGGTACTATCATAATAGACGTTTATACCTATGTCAAACGTTTCAAATAAAATGTGATGCTAATAAGAAGCCGCAGACGAGGGCGTCTGCCAGCCACATAAATGTGGATAAACTTTTAAACAAAGGCTGGATTATAAGAGTCTTTATTTTAGCCGGCAGGGTATATATTTTACCCTCGAAAAATCGTTGACAGGGAATAAATTATTTCTTATTTTTATATGGAGGTAAAAAATAATATTATACCTGCCCGCCTATGTGAAAATATTTGCCCTTTATAGCGTGACAATTTATTAATATGTCTTGATAATGTCTTTAAACCAAGGAGTACAAAATGAGACAAATTATCGGAGTATTGGCAGTATTGCTGATACTAAGTTTTGTAGCATGGGATAATGCTGCTGCTCTAAGCAATCCCTTAGACTACTCTGCCCCCTATATTGATGATACTAAAGAAGATCATCCCTGGGGTGGCGAGGAAGAGAGCCCTGACAATGGCCCATCCCTTTCAATGCCCGGAGTTTCCGATGGCGGAATATCATTTGTAAGGTCTAATGTAGACCTCTTATGGAATTTCTTTATCATAATTTGGATCGACAATAATATAAAAGAAGATCCTATTAACACGGAAATCAGTGTTCCTGTGATAGAAGAAACCAACAATAGAATTACAAATAACAACTAAGGTAATAGGTGATGAGGATGAATGAGAAAAATGCCAGTGGAATCAATGGCGCAAGGGCTCACTATATTGAGTCGTTGATAGCTGTCGATGATTTCGCCGGTGTTGTCAGATATTACGAGAATAATCGTATAGAAATTGACAATGCCGCTGATCACGACACTGCTGTCATCCTGCGTCAGATATCCCGGGCTTACGCTTCTCTCACACATTACCCGGTTGCACTAAAACTGGCTAGATCGGCTCAGACTATTTTTAGTAGTCAAGGTGATACGATTGATCTGGCAGAGACTTTTATGGTTGTGGGGGGGATTCTTCGCAACATGGTAGAGATGAAAGAAGCGGAAAAAGCTTTCCGTGATGCTGAATCTATTTTCAGAAGAAATGACTGTCCCGAAGGCCAGAGCCGTGCGCTCAACCTTCTGGCCGGGCTCTTTTTCAGAAAAGCTGACTACAGCAATGCTCTTTCGGTACTGCTTGATGCTATTCAGATAGCAAAGAAGCTGAAAGACAGCGAAAAGCTGGCCTATATGATGGGAAACATCGGACGTATCTACAGTTTCATGGGTAATTTTGATGAAGCTGAAAAACATATGCTTATCAATATTGAAATGTCTCAGGAAATTAGTAAGCCAGTCGAATTAGCCCGTGCTTACATGTCACTGGGATATCTTTATATTCAAAAAGCAAATTATGAAAATGCAAAATCCAATCTGACCAAAGCAGCCGAACTGCTTCAACAATGCAACAGTCTGCGTGATGAAGTCATGTACATGACCTATCTCGGTGAACTTGAGTACCGGATGGGAGAGGTTGAAGAAGCTCGGAGAACGCTGCTTGTGGCGTTAACTCAAGCTGAAAGGATTGCACCGGAATCCTCTTTGACCGGACGCGTGATGAGACATCTGGCTGAAGTGTATGTTCGTCAGAATAATTTCCAGGCGGCTCAAAGGCAGATTGCCCGAGCTATGGTAATGATGACGAATGCCGATTTGAAGGCTGAAATTGGTGCCCTTCGGAATTTGAGAGCTAAGATTGCTGAAAAAACCGGAAATAAGAAAGAAGCCCGGGAATTGTATATCAATGCTCTTGACGAACTGGCCGAAAGCGGTGTTCGTTTTGCTTATGCCGAGGTCTTGATTGATGCTGGACGGTCAGAAGTTTTTAAACCGAGGGACAGGATGATCTATCTTTTCCGAGCGGAATACTTTTATCGCAAGAATAAAATACAAACGGTTGTGGAAGAGATTGAAAATCTTATTTCTGGTTTGGGTTATATTGACTATGAGGTAAAATCATATACTTTTGATAATAAACCCGTTTTAGAAAATGTTGATTTTATTACGGCATCGGCTAAAATCCTGCGCTTCAAATCGCAGCTTCCGGTTATTGCCGGCTCGGATCTTCCGATTTTGCTCACCGGTCAAACCGGGGTCGGTAAAGATCGTATGGCCGCCTACTTCCACTCTGTGGCAAGGCCAAATGGTCCATTTCGGGCTATTAATTGCGCTTCAATACCCGAGTCATTGCTGGAGTCGGAGTTATTTGGTTATCAAAAAGGAGCCTTTACCGGAGCTGATCATAATAAAACAGGTCTTTTTGAAATGGCTAATGGTGGAGTACTTTATCTTGATGAAATAGGTGAAATGCCTCTGGCTCTGCAGACCAAGTTATTGGGTGTGCTCCAATCATGGAAGATTACTCCGGTTGGTGCAACCAAAGAGATTAAGCTGGATATCAAACTGGTGACAGCTACCAACAGAAATCTGGAAGAAATGGTTGAAAAGGGTACTTTCCGCCGTGATTTATATTATCGCATCAGCGGAATGCACTTTCATATTGATTCCCTTAAGAATCGCAAGGAAGATATTCCTTTACTTCTTAAATATTTCTTAAAGAAAAGAAAATTGCTTACTGAAGGAGAAATTCCTTCGGACCTGGTTCATCTTTTTGTTAAGTATGATTGGCCGGGCAATACCAGAGAGCTGGATCATATCGTTCTGCGTCTTCAGATTTTGACCGAGATGGTTGTCGAGGGTGATCTGGTAGAACTTACACGCTCTATGTTTGATACCGAGAAGACTTTAGAGGATAATACTTTATTCAATAAGGTTGAGCAATTTGAGAGAAAGCTGCTTGTCGAAGCTATGCTTGCTTCCCGCGGAAATAAATCCGAAGCGGCTCGCATTCTTGGCGTCCATGAAGCAACAATACGTACCAAACTCAAACGGTATGATATCAGATGTGATGGAGGGACTATTAATTAATTACCATTATTTTTCCAAATTTAATGGTATACGAGTAATTTTATTAGAGTTTGACTACTACTCTAACGCAATGTAAAAGAACTAAATCGTGATCTTTTACGATTTGTTTAGATACTCCTTGGTTGCGGTAAGTGTCTGAATTTCAGATGCTTACCGCATTTTTTATTTTCCGGCTCGTATTTTCATACGAAATCTTTCCCCTTCTAGATCAACAATGCTTTTATGTAATTTGGTGTATTGTTATGTATAACAATAAGTTAACAATGTGATTTGGGACGTGATGACTTGAGTGGCATAGCTGTTGCTATATATAAATATGTTATTTACTCCCAAGTGCCGTTATCCAATGACGGCCAATAATATTCCTCTTTGGCGGTTCGTCACCCGTGTTCGAGGGGAGCACGGGTGACTTTTTTATCTAATCCCAATTTTGATTCCTGATAAATAGACGTTTGGGACAAGCTAATGGTTAAAAATTATTTTAGGCAATATATTCAATTTACTTTTAACATTTGTTTCTGTATTATTTTATACTATGTCACGTAATGCTTTAGGTCTTGTTGAAACTCATGGGCTGATTGCCGCAATCGAAGCTACCGACGCAGCTGCCAAAGCAGCCGGAGTCGTTGTGTCATCGGTGGAACTTACCGATGCTGCCTTTTTAACTTTAAAGATTGAAGGTGAATTGGGGGCAGTTCAGGCTGCAGTGGAAGCGGCAGTTAATGCAGCGCAAAAGTTGGGGGAAATTGTAGCCGTGACAATCATTCCTAATCCCGATGACGGACTCGATGTGCTCGTATCGCCCAAGAGATATATTTCAAAATATCATCCCGAAGAAAATCGTCCCCCGCTTGTTTATGGTGATGGCAAACTCAATCGTAATGTTAAAAAATCAGAGCCAACCCGGAGCATGCCACAACAACTGAAAGCTAAAAAGGCATCAGAACTAAAAATAGAATCACTGCGCGATATGGAAAATATGACTGTTGCTCAATTAAGAAAGTATGCCCGCACCCTTGATGGTATCAGCCTCAAGGGAAGAGAGATTTCTGCGGCAAACAAAAATACAATTATTGATGCAATAAAGAACCTTTTGGATTTGGAATAATAATATGTTTATTGGCAAAGTTGTCGGCTCGTTATGGGCCACACGAAAAACAGATAACACGCGGGGAATTAAATTTTTGATTATCCAGCCTTATAACCTTAACAAAGCTCCTAACACCGACACGGTTGTTGCTGTTGATGTTCTTGGTGCAGGTGAAGGTGAACTGGTAATGGTTGCCTATGGCAGAGCAGCCAGAGTTGCGGTAGGCAACGAGAATATGTCAATCGAAGCGGCGGTGATCGGGATTATCGACGAGTATGAAATAAAGCCGGAATATTACAAGGGGGATCTGGATCCGGAAAAAATTCAATATAAAAAGTCGTTGGCATGAATATTCTAAGAATAGCGATGAAATATCTGCGTTGGTACCATGTTGTCGGGATCATTTTGGGAATAACTTTTGTCATTGGCCTGATTTGGTGGTTGAAAGAGCATGACCGGGCCAACCGTCTTGGATGGACTGATGTGACCGATTTGGCTGAACCGGAAATTTAGAGAAAGACAGATATAAAAAGTATATGCATCCCCTTGTTGAAAAAATAAAAAAGGCTGGAGTAGTTGGAGCCGGAGGAGCCGGATTTCCAACCCATGTGAAATATAATTCTTCGGTCGATACCTTTTTAGCTAATGGGGCCGAATGCGAACCGCTGCTTTATAAAGATAAAGAACTGATGCGTTTCTATCCTGATGAAGTTTCCAAAGGGATGCAGCTGGCCGCCGAGGTTTTGGGAGCCGGGCGAAACGTACTGGGAATAAAAGCCAAAAATACCGAAGTGATCGGAACATTCAAAAGAATATTCGGCGGTTCATCGACTGAGATTTTTGAAATGGGGGACTACTACCCGGCTGGAGATGAATATGTTCTTGTCTATGAAGCCACCGGCCGACTGATTCCCTATGGCGGTTATCCGGTTGATATCGGATGTGTGGTTTCGAATGTGGAAACGCTTATGAATATTACCCTGGCTAATCTTGATATCCCCGTTACCGAAAAATTCATCACTATCACCGGGGCCGTAAAAAATCCTGTCACTATTAAAGTACCTATTGGTGTTTCAATTAAAGATCTGATTGATTTCGTTGGCGGGTTTGTTAAGCCGGGGGAATATGCCGCATTAGACG
>JBDRQG010000048.1:0-3902 GCA_043826475.1 bacterium | reverse complement strand
CCAATGTTAAACGGGTTTTGACCACACCTTTGAGAATATAAAGGTCGCGTTCTCTTATATATTTCTTATCTCGCCGAACTTGAACAGTAATACCATCAACCCCCGCCATTTCTGCAAGCACTGCAATCTGAGCTGGATCTGGTTCGACTGTTCGCCTGATTTCCCGCATGGCGGCAACCATATCCAAATTTATCGATAAAAAGGGCATCTTCCCTCCTGTTAGAAATTAGCTTTCCTGTTATACAATACAAATGCTACAGAGTCAAATTATATGAAACAATTATCGAGGTCAATTTCAAAAAATCATCAATTGTGAGCTGTTCCGCTCGGCAATTCAAGGGTAGTCCGGTTTTTTCTATAATCTCATCTACCAACTTTTGATCTTTAATTATGTCATCTTTGAGATTATTGACAAGAAGCTTCCGGCGCTGCTTAAATGATGCTCTTACGATTTTTTCAAACACATCAAAATTGTCAATTAGTTTTCCTTCTTTTGGCCTGAGCGAAATAAGACTGGATGTTACTTTCGGCGGGGGTTGAAAGTATTTGGGTGAAATATCAAAACAGAGCTTTACATCAAAAGCCATCTGGGTAAAAATAGAAATCGGGGACCAGTTTTTTGTACCGGGTACCGCAGCAATTCTCTCAGCCATCTCTTTCTGAACCATCAACACCGCCAATATAATATTATCATGATGCGATGTAATCCACTCAATCACAGGCGAAGTTATATTAAAAGGAAGGTTGCCGATGATTTTAAATTTATTTAATTGCAGTTCACTGGGGTTAAAAGACAAAAAATCCCGATTTATTATTTTCACATTGATAAACTTACGGAGTAATTTATTGAGATAGCCGATGATATCTTTATCAAACTCAATGGCATAAATAAATGCCCCGGTTTCTGCAAGCGGCAGGGTAAGAGAGCCCCTTCCGGGACCAATTTCTACTATGGTATCATTTTCTTCAGGTTCAAGTGATTGAATTATATTAGCAATGATGTCATCTGATTTTAGAAAATTCTGCCCCAGCCTTTTTTTGGGATGGTACCCTTTCATCTCAATCCCCGAATGTTTCTACCAGGCGGAAAAGTTTCTGGCAGTTGCGATCGACAACTTTTACAAGTTCGTTAAACGGCATCTCTTTAAGTTGGGCCATCTTTTCATAAACATATCGTACATAAGCCGGTTGGTTTTGTTGTCCCCGGTATGGAACGGGGGTTAAATATGGGGCATCGGTTTCAAGAATGATTTTATCAAGGGGAACCTCGGCAGCAACTTCGGCCATTTTAGCCTTATTAAAGGTAATTACTCCTCCCACCGAGATGACAAACCCCAATGATATTACTTCCAGAGCATCATCGGTGGTACCGGGAAAACAATGAAAGACTCCTCCGGGAAGGTCACTTGAATAATCTTTAATAATTTCAAGCGTGTCATCGAATGATTCGCGCGTATGTATTACCACCGGTAAATTCAATTCAACCGCTAATTCCAGCTGTTTCCTAAAAGCATCTTTTTGAATATTCCGGGGAGACAAATCACGATAATAATCTAATCCAATTTCACCAATACCAACAACCTTCATATGCTTTGTTAATTCTTTGAGCCAGTCGAAAGTTGCCTGATCTAAAGTTTTAGCATCGTGTGGATGAACCCCAACAGTGGCATAAATCATATCATACTTATCTGCCAGTTGAACCGATCGCTCTGAGGATTCAATATCAGCCCCGATATTAATAAGGGTATGAATACCGGCATCACAAGCATTCTTGATTATCTCATCCCTGTTTTTATTGAAATCCTTAAAATCAATGTGGCAATGGGAATCAATCATCAGCTGATTTTGGCTCCCGGCGGAAGATCACCCTCAGGGACAACCAGACAAAGGTCCTTCCCTTTTTTGGCTGCCAAGAGCATGCCATGGGATTCTATCCCGCGAATTGTTGCTGGTTTGAGATTGCTGACTACAACAATTTTCATACCTTTGATCTTTTCCGGGGAATAAAATTGCGCTACTCCGGCAACAATCTGCCTTGTTTCACCCCCCAAATCAATTTGCAGTTTCAGAAGTTTGTCTGCTCCTTCCACTTTTTCCGCTTCCAATACCTGTGCTACTGTCAACTGCACTTTGGCGAATTCGGAATAATCCAGAAGGCCGTCATCGGAAACTTTCTTGTCCGGTTTTTCGTTTTTTTGTGCTTCATCTTTTTTCTTATCCACAAGACGCGGGAAAATGACATCTTTTAATTCAATTTCAGTTCCCGGTTTGAGATCAAAGAAAGTTCGGGCATTATCAAGGGTTAGAGTTGAATCATCAAGACGAAAGACCGATCTTACTTCCTTCATTTTATTTGGAAGTACCGGATAGAGAATAATTGAGACAATGCGAATAATCTCACAGCAGGTATAAAGGACCCCGCCCAGTTCGGCGGTTTTTCCTTCTTTGGCCAGAATCCAGGGAGCCCGGTCATTGAAAAATTTGTTAGTCGCTTTTACCAGACTTATAGCTTCAATTATTGCCTGTCCGATTTCAAATTTATTAATATGATCATAAGCTGATCCGGCCAGTTTATCTGCCTGATCAACCAATTCATCAAAGCCTTCGATATCTTTGTCCGGTTCAGGAAGTTTATTACCGAAATTAACCGCTATCAACTTTGCTACCCGAGAGACTAAATTTCCAAGATCATTAGCGAGATCGGAATTGTACTGGGTAACAAACCGATGCGCCTGAACATCGCCGTCGCTACCAAATGGATACTGAGTGAGAAGAAGGTATCTGGTTCCATCCGGTCCGAATTCCTTCACCATTTCATTGGGATCAATCATATTCCCCAATGTCTTTGACATCTTCTGGCCATCGACAGTAAAAAAGCCATGCAGGAAAATTGTCTGGGGGAGTTTTACTCCGGCCGCCATCAACATGGCTGGCCAGTAAAGGCAATGAAATTTCAAAATATCTTTGGCCATCAGGTGAACAATATCTGCCTGATTCCACCACTTATCAAAAGATTCCTGGTCATCGGCATACCCGATTGCAGAAATATAATTGCTAAGTGCATCAACCCACACATATGCAACCTGAGATTTATCAAATGATAATGGGATTCCCCACTTCACAGACTCACGCGATAGAGAAAAATCAGGAACATCCTGTCCGAGCAGACCAAGTACTTCACGTCTTCTGCTATCTGGCAATATAGTCAACTCGCCAGATTCGATCTTCTCTTTTATCTTTGGTAGATATGCAGTTAGGCGAAAAAAGTAATTCTTTTCTTTAAGTATAGCGGGTTTGGTTTTATGATCGGGACAAACGCCGTCAACCAAATCCTTTTCGGTTATAAATTTTTCACAGCCATTGCAGTACAGACCTTCATAATTACTACTATAAATTGCATCCTGACCATCATCAGTTTTGGCTTCACGCATAGCGTCTAATATTTTATTAACTGCCTTTTCATGGCGATCAGAAGTAGATCTAATAAAGTAGTCCGGATCAACAAATAAATTTTTCCAAGCAGTTTTAAAAGATGCGACTATTCTATCACAATACTCAATTTCAGACAGCCCCATTTTTTCTGCAGCTTCAGCTATCTTCGTACCATGCTCATCGGTCCCAGTCAGAAAGAAACAATCCCGCCCGGCTAAACGATGAAATCGAGTCAGGACATCGGCAGCAATTGTAGTATAAGCTTGTCCGATATGCGGACGATCATTAACATAATAAATAGGCGTTGTAATATATAATGGCTTAGGCAAGATTTTCTCCAAACTTGAGTTTAATCACCGGAAGTTTCATCAGCATCTAATTTTTTTAATTCTTCAATCTCTTTAGCATCGACTGAATTGTCATCCCTCTGGGCAGCCCGATAATTCCTGTCCTGGGAAACAACATCATGC
>JBDRQG010000047.1:0-5063 GCA_043826475.1 bacterium | reverse complement strand
GAATCCATACCAGGGGACTTTTCAGGGAAGTGCTGATGTATTTGTAACAAAACTGAGTCCCTTCAATGATGCCGACGAAGATGGTGTAATTGAAGATGGAGATAACAGTGGCATCCCCGGTGACAATCCATGTACAGGTGGTGAAACAGAAAACTGTGATGATAATTGCCCTACAAGATATAATCCACTTCAAGAAGACTCCGATGAGGATGGGATCGGAGATTTATGTTGTTTTACTGCAGTAACAGGTGCTGGAGAAAATATTGAAATAAATCTTGGTAATGAAGTAGATCTTTATTTTGATAATGTAACTTCTTCGGTGACAACTGAGTTGACAATAACAGGTACAGGTCCTGACCCGGGTGAAGGTACGTTTGAGATTGTTCCTACAAATAATCCCGAATATTATAATATTGCTACTGATGCCATCTTTGAGAATTCAATACTGATTTGTATTACATATAATGATGCTATGGTAACCCCTGAAGAAGAATCAAACCTTAAGTTAATGCATTATGATGATCCGGAATGGATAGATATTACATATTCTCTGAATTCAGAGACCGATATAATCTGTGGTTACACTACAACTCTTTCACCCTTTGTATTAGCTCTACCTTTTAGTTGCTGCCAACTCCGTGGTGATGTTGCATTACCATCAGACGTACAGGTACTGGTTAGCGATCTGGTCTGGCTTGTTAATTATCTCTTCAAAGGAGGGACAACTCCAGCTTGTTTAGATGCCGGTGATTGTGCCATACCTCTTGATGGCCAGATCCTTGTAAGTGACTTAGTCTGGTTAGTTAATTACTTATTTAAGGGTGGTCAAGCCCCGCCGGATTGTTGATGGATAGAATTTATTAAGTAAAAAATTACCCGTTGTTAGTGATAGCAGCGGGTTTTTTATGGGTTTGTTGGAAAGCAGTAGATGTGGTCATCTGCCAGGCACACAAAGGCGGGTCCGAAAGCGGACCCGCCCTCCTATTCATATTCCGGCAGACGAGGGCGTCTGCCAGGCACTGTTATTTAAAACCTCCTTAACAACGCTTTGCGGTAAAACAATCTATGTTTGAAAACAGACTTCGTCTATAGACACATGACATGTGTTTTATGTTGATTTTTTTGCCGGTTTTTTGGACTATAAATTGTAGAAAGAAATGTGAGAATATTAGCAGGTCGAAACCCCTGTGGTTTCGACAATATTATTGAAAGATTTAAATGTCTCAGCTTAGAGCTTCAAGATTAGATGGCGGTCAAAAAAAACCAGGCGGATTTCTGGCTGATTATCTCCCGATGGGCAGTTGGAAACGCAAAATAGTCCTCTGGGGGGTATTACCCCTTTTATGCCTCTTTATATTTTATCTCGTTATGGACAATATCGTTATGATGGCCATAACCCGTCATGGAGACGAATTTACCCTGCCCGATTTTACCAACCAGACCGTAACCGAAGCTCAAGTGACATTAAACGAACTTGATTTAAACCATGAAATAGCCTCGTATGAATTTTCTCCCGGCAAAGCTAAAGGAATAATATTAAATCAGTTTCCTATAGCCGGAACAAAGGTCAAATCCGAGCGAGCGATAAAATTTGTTGTTTCAGCCGGACAAAAACTGGTGCCGATTCCTTTTCTTGGAGGAAAATCTGTCCGACAGGCAATGCTTGATCTTGAAACAGCCGGTTTAATTCTCGGAGAAATTGCCTGGGCCTTTTCCGACACTCTCCCCGAAAGAGTCGTAGTCTTTTCTTATCCGGCGGCAGAGACTAAAATCCCGTTGGGATCACCGGTTAACCTGATGGTCAATCATGGTCGCGCCTCCAACTTTACCTATATGCCAAAGGTAATTGGAATGCCGCTTGATCAGGCGCTGGCTCTGCTCAAAGAAAAAAATCTCAAAGAGGGAATCATCACCAGCCGCACCGATGAAAACTATCTCCCCGAAACAGTGCTTGAGCAATCAGAACCGACCGGAGCGGAACTGGATTTTGGCACCGAAATTGATATAGTCATTAGCACCACCGAGTAATATGCAATGTAGATAATATTTAACATTCTAAGTTTTTTAACTATCATCAGACTCATCTATATTTTACCTGATCAGCTTATCCCATAAAAAAACCTGCCGGGGGATCACGGCAGGTCGGGAACAATCAAACGAAGACTATAAAAGGGAATTTAACAGCTTTTCGATATCCGACATCATGAAGGGTTTGGCTAAAAAACCATCAGGCTTGATGTCGCCTTCACCCGTATCAAGATCATTGATCGAATATCCTGAAATCAGCACGACCGGAAGCTTAGGATATTTTGCTTTAATTTTATCCAGCAACTCCAATCCGGTCATATTGGGCATACGCATATCGGTGATTACCATCGAGAATGGCGCTTTTTCAAGTTCGGTTAATGCTTTCTGTCCATCATCAGCTCTGACAGAATCAAAATCAAAAACTTCCAGCATATCAGATAAAAGGCTGGACATATTCGGGTTGTCATCTACTATAAGAATTTGCTTAGCCATAATATTCTCACCTCTCTAAAATGTATCGGCAGGTAAGAGATAATTTTTTATGGTATTTTGCTTATTTAGCCAGATTATGGGAAGATCGGGCAATTATTTCGGCTTTGAGGGCTGAAATACCGGTAGCTTGCAGGGCGGATATTTGATAATGGTGGCTATTATTGTTATTTGAAACCATAAAATCAGGATTTAAATCGGCTTTATTATAAACCAGTATATCCGGGATTTTTCCAGCCCCGATTTCAAAAAGGATCTGTTTGGTATGAGCAATCAGTTCATCGACATTAGGAGCGGAACAATCGACAACATGCAAAAGTAAATCGGCCAGAGCTACTTCCTCAAGAGTCGATTTGAATGATTCCACCAGCTGATGAGGGAGCTTTTTGATAAAACCGACCGTATCGGAAAAGACAATCTGACAGGGATATCCGGATGACATAACTCTGGTAGTGGAATCAAGAGTCGTAAAAAGCATATCAGCAGTCCGGACATCAGCCTTAGTGAGCAAATTAAACAGGGTTGATTTACCGGCATTGGTATAACCAACCAACGCAATTTTGAAAAGCTGCTGGCGGCTTTTTCTTTGGGTAGCACGCTGTTTGTCTAATTTGATCAGCCTTTTTTTCAGACTGGCTATTTTGGTCCTGACTTGCCTGCGGTCAATTTCAAGCTGGGTTTCACCGGGACCTTTAGCCCCTATACCACCATATTGGCGTGAAAAATGCACCCAGGCTCCGGTCAGGCGGGGGAGAGTATATTCCAACTGAGCCAATTCAACCTGAAGTCGAGCAGCAGCAGTTCTGGCTCGGGAAGCAAAAATATCTAAAATCAAAATTGGCCGGTCGATTACTTTTACATTAAGAGCCTCTTCAAGATTTCGCTGCTGAACCGGTGATAACATGTCATCGAATAATATACAATTAGCCTGGGTCTCAATTATTTTTTCTTTTATTATTTCCACCAAACCTTTACCGATATAAAAAGCCGGGTCTGGTTTGGGGCGTACCTGTATATAACGACCGACAACCACAGCATTGGCTGATACCCCCAAAGCGGAAAGCTCATCTAAAGATATGGATACTTCTTCTTTAAGTCGGGAATCCCTGGTAAATCCCACCATAAAGATTTTTTCTGCTTCTTTTTTATCAAATTCAATTTCCACTGTCATAATATAAGAGTGGCTTTATCTTTTAGCAATGGGATTTCCAGTCTTGTATGATAATAGATTGTAAGGGCGAAGCATTCATCAAATGAAATATCAAATATTCATTATTTTTATTTGAAAGCTTAGATCCTTCTGCCGATATTGATCTTATGGCAAAAGTTGAAAAAATAGTCACTACCGAAGGGCATTTGATCGACTCCGGTCTGATGCGCCAGATTTTTGATATTATTATCAGTGATGGTGGTAAATTCGATGTTATCGATTTCAAAATCGGTCGGGACAATGATGAGTTTTCCAAAGCCCAACTCAAGATATCATCCGATGATTCGGTTACGATGAACACAATCCTGTTGAAGCTTTCCAGCGTCGGTTGTCATATTGAGACCGATGAACAGGTTACGCTAAAAGAAGCCCCGGCTGACGGAGTTGTTCCTCCGGATTTTTACAGTACTACCAACCATGAAACCCAGGTCAGGCTCAATGGTGATTGGGTCAATGTGGAAAATATTCGGATGGATGGTGTGATTGTAGTATCCGAGCACAAAGCGACTGTTAAAAAATTTCGTGATGTTAAAAAAGGGGAAAAGATTGTCTGCGGCCTGACCGGTATTAATGTCACCCCCGAATTTGTCGAACGTGACCGGGCGATATTCACTTTTATGTCGGGTGAAGTTTCAACCGAACGGCAGGTGCATCTTGCGGTAGATCAGGTCGCCGAACTGATAAGCGATAAAAGCAAAAAAGTCGTGGTTGTGTCAGGTCCAGTTGTGGTTCATACTGGCGGGAATAGAGGCCTGGCCTCGTTGATAGAACACGGATTTGTGCACGCTCTTTTATCCGGCAACGCTCTGGCCGTGCATGATATCGAAGCTGCCTTATATGATACTTCATTGGGAATTAATAATAAAACCGGCAAGCCGGTTGAGATGGGCCACCGCAACCATCTGCGGGCGATCAATGAAGTCCGAAGAGCCGGGTCAATTGCCAATCTTGTTAAAGAAGGAACATTGATATCCGGGGTAATGTATTCGGTTATCAAAACCGGGATTCCCTTTTCATTGGCCGGGTCGCTTCGCGATGACGGCCCTCTTCCCGAAACTATCACCGATATGAACAAAGCCCAGGAAGACCATACCCGGTTGCTCAAAGGGGCTGATATTGTTATCATGCTTTCATCGATGCTCCATTCTATTGCGGTGGGGAACATGATCCCGGCCCGAGTCCTTACAATATGTGTCGATATCAATCCCGCAGTTGTAACAAAATTAAAGGATCGAGGTTCGATGCAGACTATCGGAATAGTCACTGATGTTGGCTTGTTTTTGCACCTGCTGGTTAACAAGCTGGGAATCTGAATATATTTTTGTAGGGGCACGGC
>JBDRQG010000046.1:0-2194 GCA_043826475.1 bacterium | reverse complement strand
GTTGAATTCAAGTCGGTTCAGGGTTGCTTCTACGGCATTTCTGTCAACTCCATTTTGAATGGCATCTTCAAGCGAATTTGTTACAATTTCGTAAAATTTATCCGCGTCCTCAGGGTTGGCATTTTGAACTGTAATCTGCACTACATTTTGCTTGAAATCGTTAAGCCCGGCTCTGACCTCCCGGCCGATTCCCGCTTCCTGTAAAGCCAGGCGTATTGGCGCTGATTCCTGGTTGACCAAAACGTCGGTCAAAATATCCAGAGCTGTGACGAGTTTCCGGTCGATATTCAGTCCGGCGACAAAGTTCAGTGATAAATAACTCTGGTTCTCCATCTCACTTTCTTCAGGAACCGAATAATAAGCAGCTACTATTTTCATTTTATCAAAAGGTTCCTGAATGGCCATCGAGATTTTGGCATCGGAACGGGTATATTTGGAAAGGTATTCGGAATCAATGAATTGTAGTTCGCCGTGGATATCACCACTGCCATAGAGAAAAATCAGACTGTTCGACGGGTGATAATAGTTGCGGTGATAATTCAGATATTGGTTGTAAGTCAGACTGGGAATAGCGGCCGGATAACCACCGGAGCTGTAGGAATAAGCATTATCCGGAAATAATGCTTTATTTACCTGATAATGAAGCTCCCGGGTTGGGCTGGAAAATGCGCCCTTCATTTCGTTATATACAATTCCGCGATATTCAACGGGAGCATCCTTGTCAGTTAATTCGTAATGCCAACCTTCTTGCTGGAGAATGCGTGGATCGTCGTAAATAAGCGGATTGAAAACCGCATCAAGATAAATATGCATCAGGTTAAAGTAATCTTTATCATTCATACTGGCGATAGGATAGAGGGTGACATCACTGCCGGTTAGAGCATTCAGGAAGGTTTTCAAAGAACCTTTTGATAAGACGTCAAAAGGGCTTTTCACCGGAAAATTCTTTGAACCGTTCAGAACGCCATGTTCCATAATATGCGGTGTTCCCGCATCGGATTCCGGAATTGTTTTAAAGGCAATTGAAAAAGTTTTATTGGCATCATCATTGACTATTTTAAATAAATGGGCACCGCTTTTTGAATGTTCAAAATAGAGGCATTCAGCGTTTACTTCTTTGACAAAGCGTTTCTCGATCAGTTTAAAGCCATGATAACTGTTACCTTCTTCAAAAACGCCGAATAGCAGGGTGGACCCGGCTATTATCAGAATCATGAGAAGGGAAAGGGTTTTTCGTTTTAGATTCATGAAAAATTCCTCCGTTTAATATATTTGGATTATTAGCGTTGATATTATTGTTCTTAAAAATGTCCATGGAAAAAATAAGATAAATATTATGCAGGAATAGTTGTCAAAAAACCATCGGGAATTTAATCAACATTTTAGATACTGTGTATATTTATAAATGACGGAGGTTTATCAAGTGCTGTTTGCTATAGCAAACTCCGCAATAATTCAATACTGTACATATATTGGATTGCACCCCTTGGAGTATGATTAAGTTCTCTATTAACAGTAATAAAGTCTGTATTTTCTAACCCACCAAATGCTGCTACTCTGTATTTAATCTGAAAAGCTAAATCATTCATTGAACCCAATACGCTTCTGTTATTTGTTTTTGCTATTCCGATTGTTTGATATTCACTTAACACTTTTTCTATCTGAGTCTGGGAGAATCCGTCACTGGTAAGGCTTATAAAGAGATTTTCCCTGAATACATCCCGAAATCGTTCAAACCCAAGTCTATTGAGACCTGGAACAAAAAACGAGTATAACGTCCGGTCATTTGTAAAAAGGATGCACTTTCTTCGATCAATTCGTAACAGATTAGCGTGCCATCCCCCGATATAGCCAGGTTGCGCTTCCTTTTCTGAAGGCTCTATCCGCAACTCTTTAATTAACTTTTGTGTACATCTGATTAGTTGCATAAGACCTCTTTTGATTTAGCGACGGACTGCACATCAACAGCGACGATGAAAATCTTACCAACCTTAAAATTTTGAAAAACCAGGAGATAAAGTCGTCTGAGTAGATGTCCTTGTTATGTGTTTTTTTATCGTAATTGTTTTCATTCTAACGGTCTTGGTGTATGGCGCGTTTTAATGCGCTATACACAGTGTTATACAATGTAAAATTTCTGGCCATAAAATTCATTAACGAAATTGGTATGGATATTCTATCGAAGCAAACAAAT
>JBDRQG010000045.1:0-37872 GCA_043826475.1 bacterium | reverse complement strand
AAAGAGATCATATTTTTCTTCTTTGTTGATTGTCTTTTCAAGACTCTCTATCGATGCTTCCAATGATGAAACATAATCGAATTCTTTTTCCTTTAAGAAAGCTTTGAATTGATCCAGAATTTCATCGGTGATTACAAGATCAGGTTTTACATCCGGATGTTTGGCAACATAATCAACAGCAAAATTAAAGAACATCGAATTGCGATAGAGGTTTAGCTCAATCGGTCTCCATGTTTCGGCTGGAATTTCGATATCCGGAACGATACCGCCGCCGCCATAAACAATCCGTCCGCCGTTCGTATAGAAAATCTCTTTTTCTTCAGCAATTGTCAGGGTGTCAACATCCTCTTCTGTATCAACAACATCTTCCGGATGGTACTTACCCTGCTTTTCAGGTTTCTGGATGCAGCGGCCCGAGGGAACATAATATTTTGCGGTGGTAAGCTTAAGATTCATATCGCCGTCAGCAGAAATAGGGAAGACCTGCTGAACCAGACCTTTACCGTAAGTGGTGCTTCCGACAATTAATCCTCGGTCCCAATCCTGTATTGCGCCGGAGACGATTTCCGATGCCGAAGCGGTTCCTTCATCTACAAGTACAACCACCGGTTTATCCGGGAAGAGAGGGGGGCGCTGGGATTGATAATGACGTTCGCTGTTTTCAAATCTGCCGCGAGTGTAAACAATTTCATTACCCTGATTTAAAAAGAGCTCTGAAGTTTCAATAGCCTGATCCAGAAGACCACCGCCATTGTTGCGCAGATCAAAAATAAGGCTTGTTACATTCTGTTCATTAAGAGCGCTGATAGCTTCGCGCAATTCATGGCTGGTCTCTTCGGCAAAACGGGACAGGCGGACATAGCCGACATTCGTTCCCGGAACAACACCATAATAGTTTACTGATTTTAGTTCAATTATTGCTCTTTCGATTTCAAATTCAATCGGATTCTCCAAACCGGCTCGTTTGATCGACATGGTAATCGATGTACCGGCTTTACCCCGCATCAGTTTTGAAGCATCGGAAGCAGTCATTCCTTTGGTTGATTGTCCTTCAATCTCCCATATAATATCTCCGGCTCGTAAGCCTTTGCGGTAGGCCGGTGTTCCTTCAATCGGAGAAATGATTCTTATCCGTTCCTCGCGGGAATCAATCTGCATTCCCAGTCCTTCGTATTTGCCATGAGTCGATTCCATCAGAGATTCATAAGATGATTTTTCAAGCAGATTGGAATAACGGTCCAGATGCGAGAGCATCCCTTCAATACCTGATTTAATTATTTCATCGGTATCGACCTCTTCCATATATTTATTACGGATTTCAAAAGCTGTTTGGGTCAGTTTCTTGACATCCTTGAGAAATGTTTCTCTTTTTTCTTCAGGGGATACTTCATTGATAGGGGAGTCGTTTTTTTCTTCAAGATCAATATGGAAAGTATCAGCTAAAAGAATTGGATTGATTCTCGGTGTATCTTCTCCCTGAAAAGCTTCACCGGATCCGGCAAACCAAATTAGAGCCAAAGCAAAAATTGTCAGACTGACCAACTGCACACTATATCGGACCATTAAGGCCTCCAATTCATGATGTTTATCTTTTTACAATCTACTCACAAACCGCTTCTTGTCAAGTTTAGCAATTAAGGGATCGTGAATCTATCCTTATGCACATTATACGGTTATACTACATTATCGTTGCCAATGAAAATCATTTATTCTGGTAATTATTAACTAACTGCTTGTTATTTTACAAGTTACTCCTTTAATTAGAAGCTGTCAGATCACATATATCTGGCTGTTTTAGTATGAGTAGTTGTCTCATTTCCATAAGCTGTTATAAATTATCGGCTTGAGTGCAATTACCAAAACTGGACTGAGGAAGAATGTAATATTTCTGCACAATAACTATGAAAACAAAACTCTTCAAAAACCCTAATTCTAAATTTCTCATTTTTATTCTACATTTACTTGTTCCCGGTTTGGGGCACATTTACATCAGAGAATACCTTTTTGGTATTTTCATATTTCTTATAACACTTACCGCCTCGGTTCTGTTCGTAGTTTCTTTGTTTATTTCTATTCCATTGGCAGGAAGGTTATTGATGTACGGTTTACCTCTCTTGTTTTATTTTTTCTCATTTATTGATCTTAATAAATCAATTGATACAAATACTAAAAAGAAACTGTCCACTCGAAATAAACTAATTATTTTTTTCATGGTTGGTTTCATCTTTCAGTTATTATGGCCTCTGGCTCCTGTCAATTTTGGGTTGAGAAATTGTCCTGAGGTATTTGTACAGAAGGATAACAGCCTCGAACCATTTTTCAGTAAAGATGATATTCTAAAAGCGAGCAGCCTTGAATATTTTCTGGATATATGGTTTATCGAGCAGCCGGTATTGCATTCTCTTCCTGATCGTTTTGAAATAGTTAAATTTATAACAGAAGATCAAAAGGAAGTTTGCGGTTTTGTCCTTGGTTTGCCTGGGGAAGAAGTGGAGATGCTGGAAGGAGTTCTGGTGGTCAATAACAGTCCCCTCTTTTTGCCGGATGCATTAAACCTTTATGGCGACATTCCCTTATTTTCGGTGGAATCTTTTTCAGTTATGGTTGTGACTATTAATCTGGGGAAAATTGATAAAACTTATGATGTTCCTTTAATCCAATTAGTTGGAAAAGTGGAGAAGCTGTTTTGAGCCGACCGGCAAATATAATTTTTGATCTGGATGGAACCCTGATTGATTCTTCTGAAGGGGTTGTGGAGGCTGTCAATTATTCGCTGATTAAGATGGGAGAACCACCCCAGCCGCCGGAAACAATTAAATCCTTTATCGGTTTTCCTCTCAGTACGATGTATCCTCATTTTACCGATGTTCCCCTCAAAGAATTATACAAACACTTTCAGGTTAAAGCGGCTGAGACAGTTGTTTCATCGACTGTGGTATTACCAGGTGTCACTGAAACAATAGACCAGTTAGTAAATCAGGGATTTAATTTAGCAATTGCATCTACAAAAATACGGCCTCATATCGAAGGAATAATTAGAAAATTCGACTGGGAGAATATTTTTAAAACATATTCCGGCGGCAATGAAGTTGAAAAGGTTAAACCGGATCCATCGATTTTTATAATGACGTTGGATCGCATGCATGCCGAGGCTGGCGAAACCATAGTTGTCGGGGATACTATCAATGATGTCCTGGCTGCAAAAGCTGTTCCGATGAGAGTCATTGCGGTAAAATCTCCATACAGTGAAAACGATGATTTGAAAAAGGCCAAACCTGATTATTATCTGGATGCCATTTCCAGATTGCCAGAATTACTGAGAGGAATTAAATAGAGGGGACAACTATGAAAATCTATATTCACTCATTTGATACAAATATAGGTAAAATTAATACTGCCTCTACAGAAAAAGGATTGGCCCTACTGACGCTTCCCGGTGAAACCAAAAGTTATTTTGACAAGAAAATTAAAGAGTTATATCCTGATTATGAAATCGGTGAAGGGGGTAAAATAAACAAGCAGGCTGAAAAGGAAATCAAAGCCTATTTGTCCGGGAAACTTAAAAAATTCGATGTCAGCCTTGACCTGCAGGCTACCACATTTCAAATAAAAGTACTCAACGAGGTTGCCCGTATACCATATGGAAAAACAAAAACATACGGTGATATTGCAAAATCAATAAATAATCCAAAAGCCTTCAGAGCGGTGGGAACAGCAAATGCTCAAAACAAAATCCCGATAATCATTCCTTGCCACCGGGTGGTGGCATCAAATGGATTGGGCGGCTATGGTGGCGGGTTAGATTTAAAAAAGAAACTTCTAAATCTGGAAATGAACCTTGAGGTTTTTTAACCGTACATTATAATGATATAAAATGGAAATAATCAGCGAGTCAAACCATAAAATGGAGATTTAACCGATGGATCAAAGAATTGAAAAACTTGCCCAACTGCTGGTTCATTATTCGATTAGATTAAAAAAAGGGGAGATGCTCAAAATTCAGGGGGAAGTTTGTACCCTGCCGCTTATCAAAGCTGTGTATAAAGAGGCTGTCATAGCCGGCGCTTATCCTTACACCAGGATAGTAGTCCCTGATAATGAAGAGAGTTTTTTGAAGCACGCCAAAGATGACCAGTTGAAATTTATTTCACCAATGGAAAAGTTTGAAGTCGATAAGATGGAGACCTTAATAGTTATCTGGGGAAGCTCTAACACGCGCTATCTCTCGGGAGTAGATCCCCAAAGACAGGCGTTGATGCGCAGCTCTCGATCGGCCTTGATCAAAAAGATGTTCAAGCGTATGGGTGATAATTCTCTCAGATGGTGTGGGACGCTCTTTCCGGTTAGCGCCGATGCTCAGGAAGCTGAGATGTCTTTAAAAGATTGGGAAGATTTTGTATATAATGCCGGCCATATGAACGCTGCCGACCCGGCAAAACACTGGAAGAAAATTTCCAGTGAACAACAGCGTCTGGTGAAGATCCTTAACCGGATAGACCATCTTCATTTTCAATCAGAGGGGACTGATTTGAAAATGAGAGTCAAGGGACGCAAATGGATTGAATGTTCCGGTCGGGTCAATTTCCCCGATGGCGAAATATTTACCGGGCCGATTGAAGATACTGTCGAGGGTCATATCCAGTTCAGTTATCCAGCCGTATATATGGGGCGAGTGGTTGAAAATGTTAAGTTGGAATTTAAGAAAGGTAAAGTGGTTAAAGAATCAGCCGGTAAAAATCAAGATTTCCTCACGAGTATGCTTAATATGGATAAGGGTGCGCGATTTGTAGGAGAGATTGCTGTCGGCACTAATTATGATATCAATCATTTTTCAAAAAACATCCTATTCGATGAAAAAATCGGCGGAACCTGTCATCTTGCGGTTGGCAAATCAATAGATGAATCGGGTGGTAAGAATATCAGCTCCCTTCACTGGGATATGATATGTGATATGCATAAGGGCCAAATTACTGCTGATGGCAAGGTAATTTACCGCAATGGTAAGTTTGTTATCTAATTTATTATAATTCCAAAAAAAGGCTGACATTTAGTCAGCCTTTTCTTAATGATTTTATCAATTACGGAGTTATTGGTGGCGGGCCGCCTTTAAAAATGTATTCAACTAAATATGTTAAATCTGAAACTAACACAGCCAAATCGCTGTTGACATCACCGGACTGAATTGTCACTGGGGCTGATCCGCCTTTAAAAAGATAATTGACAAGGTAAACAAGGTCGGCAACATTGATTGAACCTATATTGTCGGCGTTGCCTCTGATTACCGGCTTCATAACAATATTACCATCATAAAAACGAGGATTATATGTCATATATTCTGATCGTAAAGCTAACTTGTAAGTTGCATTTGTTGTATCAACAAAATCATTTGATCCCCCCAGAGCATAAGGATCAGTTGAGAAATAAATTCTCATAACTTCTCCGTATCCCGGTTCAAGAGGCGGATTTGGTCCAGCAACATTAATCGATAATTCAATCGTGTATTTTCTAACCCAGGAATCCTGATGGACAAATTTTATTTCATCGAAGTATGATGTTCTGTCGCCGAATGTGACCGAATCATAATCAATCAAACCTGATCCCCCATATGTAAAGGGAATTGTTATTTTATCTATAGGCTGGGAATTTTTTAAATTTACGGAGATATAAGCTTTTTCACCGGCAAAAACAGAGTCAGATGTAAATGTAAGAGTATCACCTAATAAAATAACAAAAGCATGTTTTACTCGTGATATTATTCCATACTCGGTATCGATATTAAGGGATACATCGTAAACACCAGATTCTCCATAATAATGTGAAGGATTCTCGACATATGAAGAACTCCCATCACCAAATGACCAGACATAGGAATCAGAAGCCAGAGATGAAGTATTGGTAAATTGTACCGTCTGCGGAGCATCGCCGATAGTTATGTCAGCATCAAAATTAGCTCCCCATCCAAAAGATTCCTCAGTATTAATAATTCCCCAACCGTAATTATTATCAGGGTTCTCAGCATGATCACCAAAGTCTTTTAATGATTGAATAATCATCTGGGGAGTATAGTTGGGATGAGCCTGAATAAGCAAACAAACCGCTCCGGCAACCAACGGTGTTGAGAGGGATGTTCCGCTGGCAGTGGTATAAGAATAATCCCCGCTGGATGATGCGCATGCAGTGTTGACGCCGCGAGCTCCGACTTCGGGTTTCATGCGGCCATCATAAGTTGGGCCTCTTGATGAGAAGCTGGCAATGTTGCCGCTTGCATCCATAGCCGCACAAGCTACAATATCGTAACCATCACAGGGAGGACCTAAAGTTCCAGCACTTGGACCGCTGTTACCCATTGAATTACAAACGACAATCCCAAGTCCTGCGGCGGTATTGGCTGCTAGTGTTATTGTTGCTGTCTGGCCGTCAAAATCGGAATATGTATACCAATCGGTGTAAGTTAGTGACGAAGTAATAACATCAGCTCCAAGGGGATCAACCCATTCCAGTGCAGCCACCCAGTTATCCTCTTCAACCGGTGTCTCAGAACGAACATCCTCGGTTTTACATAAGATAAAATTTGCTTTATATGCCGGGCCGTACAGCGAACCATCTTTTAACCCACCGGCTGTTGACCAGGTAAGGGTCCCATGATTCCATTGAGTGCTTATATCTTCGGATTCATTGGCTGTGTTGCTGTCATTAAAAATAAAATCCCATTCGGCTAAAACTCTACCCTCGGCATAATGCTGAGCAAAAGCTTCATGAGATTTGCGGAATCCTGTATCAAAAACAGCCAGAGTTACCCCTGAACCATCATAACCCATATTATGAAGAGGTGGGACATGGATCTGTTCTAATTGGTCCTGGGCTATACCATAATTTAATACATCAGGGGATAAGGCCTGATTTTGAATGTCATCAATTCTGATGTCCGTAATTTCTGATTGATCACGGCGATTAAATTTAGCCAAAGGTTTGACTTCGGCTACAAATGGAAGAGATTCTAATTGTACAATATTTGCAAGTGGGATATCAAAACTGGCAGCATTTAACCATCGAGAGATTCGCCTGAGCTTACCGCCACTATTAATAACATTATCAATATAATCCTGAACGACCGGCAGATCAGCAAATAAAACCTTGTCTTTGTTGACCTTAGAACGCCTATTCATTGATTTTTCCGAGACCGACAAAGATGCAGCTTTATTGTTAAAATCTTCTTTTGTAAAGACCCCTTTATCTGTGAAAAAGACCCAGATACTTACATCTTCGTCATTCTGGGATGTAAGATATTCGAGGGCAGTACTTTTTATTAGATTTTTTGATTTTTGTATAACAACCGGGCCATCGACAAGACATTCATGTCCCGGAACTGTACCTTGTGCAAATACAGTCGTTATCATTAAAGCAGTTATTATAAAAAGAGGTAAAATAAGCAAAGAGAAAGCTCTTTTCATATCGGGGATCCTTTCTTACGGTTTAAGAAGCAAGCTAATATAAGACCAGTTATATACAAACTTAAGGTACTTTCAAAATTTGTCAACATTTTTAAGTAGAACTATGCCTACTACTATTGGAACTCTCCTATATATTTAAATGCAATTCAATATATAATTGTTCCTTCGGCCAAAATTATAAGAAATTGAAAGCCTGCAATCCCTTATCTGACATAATGTTCAATAATAGATATTGAAACAGTTATTATATCAAAAAACAGGCATATATCATGCTTATATCAATTTCAGTTATTTGTCAAAACCCTGATTTTTTAATGACGGAGATATTATAAATGAAAAACAGATTAAAATTACAAAAAGGTATGACCCTCATAGAGTTAATGACTACAGTTGTCATCATCGGGATTGTGGCTGCGATGGCGGTTCCCCGGTTTGAAGGAACATTTGAAAAGATCAATTATAAAAAAGCTAACCGGGATATTATATCAACAATTAAATTAGCCAGATCTAAAGCCATATCAGATAAAGCTCCATATGGTGTTTATATTGATCAAAGCCATCTGACCATTACTTTATTTAAAGATGTCGTGAATCCTGAGAATTATGAATTTGAAGATGGTGATGAGGTTGTTCGAACTGATACTTTGGCCAGCGATTTGGAATTTATGGATACCAATCTTGATACTGACGCTATAATATTTATGCCCAACGGTTCAGCTCGTTTTATAACCGCTATGACCACTGGAGCGGATATTTATACATTAAAATACTCTGAATTACTAGTTGGTACTCAGACTCACAATATTCTTGCATCTACTGGTAGGATTAAAACTGTAGCAAATTATTACTAAAATACTTACTCCTTCTTCTCCTTTTTGGCAACCCCTCCTTTCCGGAGGGGTTTTTTTATTGATTTAACAGGTTTTTTAAAATCCCTTATTAATGATAAAATGAGGTTAAGTACCAGGCAGGGTGAACCGATAAATCCGGTACAATGATAAATTATCGGACTAAAAAGATTTTTATTCGATTTTTGGAAAAATGACATAAATCGAATTAAATACATGCCGATAAGAAATTTATAAAAGAACTTGAAAGCTTTAACTACAGAGTAATCTATGTTGTTTTCGCAAAAAAGTAAAAGTACCGTAGGACTTGACATTGGTTCGAGTTCTATAAAATTGGTTAAGCTTGACCATACTAATGACGGTTATTCAATAGCTGCCATAGGCGTGAGAGAGCTTCCACCCGATGCCATCGTTGCTGATGAGATAAGAGATCGTGAAGCAGTTATTTTTAACGTTCAATCTCTTATTGATCAAACCGATCCCAAGATCAAAGATGTTGTTATATCAATATCCGGTCACGGGGTTATGACCGATCGATTCACCATCGATCACAAAACCGGCAGCGAAGCTGAACAGGCTATCCTGTTTGAAACCGAACAAAGAGCGCCATTCGATGTTGATGATGTCTCGCTTGACTATCATATCATTAATGTAGATGAAAGCGTCAAAAAGATGGACGTCCTTCTGGTGGCAGCGCGTAAGGAATATCTCCAAACGCAATTAGAACTTGTAGCCGATTGCGGGTTAAGACCGGTGATTGTTGATGATGATGCTCTGGCTATTTACAATGCCTATGAAAACAACTATGATATTGACCCGACCAGAATAACAGCTCTCTTGAATATCGGCCATGATGTCACCAATATCACCTATTTGCTGGAAGGCAGATACCATTCTACCCGTGATGTCTCCTCGGGAACCAGAGAAATTTATAATGCTATTCAGAAGGAATTCCGCCTTAATCCGGAGCTGACTTCTAAAGCTATTAAAGGTGAGATGGATGATTCAATTGACCAGGATATGCTCAAAGCCACTATCATATCAGCTACGGATGAGTTGCTTTCAGGTGTGGAGCTGGCTTTTTCATATTTCAAATCACAAACAAAAGTAGATGGTGTGGATTGGATTGTTCTTTCGGGCGGCGGGTCTTTGATCCCCTACTTGCCGGAACTTTTACAGTCCAAGTTGAACATTCCATTAGAGATTGCTAATCCGCTGCGAAAAGTGGATTACGATCCGGATTTGTTCCAATATTTACAGCCGGAAAAAATTGCTCCATTACTGACAGTTTCAGTCGGTTTGGCAATGAGGAAGGCGAGGTAACAGACTGATGATAGAAATAAATTTACTTCCCAAGCAATATCACAAAAAAGCAGTCAATCTGTCTTTTGGCAAAGCTGGATTTTATACTCTCGGCGGTGTGGTAGGTATTATTATCATGCTGGCTTTTATTTCCTTCTATCAAGCCCATCAAATAAGCAAGCTTGATGAAAATATCGGTAAAGCCAAACAGCGTGCTGCCATGCTTCAGAATGATATCAGGCTTGTTGATGCCCTCATTGATGTCAAACAGAAGATTGGCGAAAGGATGAGCGCTGTCGAAAGACTGGATAGCCACCGGACCGCATGGGTCAGAGTTCTTGAAAACATTTCAAGCAATGTCCCCGAGTTTATCTGGCTGGCCAGACTTTCAGAGAAGGATGCTCCTGCAGTTAAAAATGCTGAGACGGAAAAGGGACAACAGGCTCCTCCGGTTATTGATAATCAGCCCAGAGTACATGAGGCTGAAATCGAGGGGTATGCCTTTACCCTGAATGCCTTGGCTTCCTTTATGATAAATATGATGCGCTCAGATTATTTCGATAATGTGGAACTGACTACTTCTTCGGAAAAAGTCTTCGGCGAACAGAAGGCATACAATTTTGTCTTCTCCTGCAATGTCCATTATTTATCTGATGAGGAACTTCAAAATCTGATAGCTCAGGCTAATAATAATAATGAAGATAATAATAAAACCAGTCACAAGAGCCTAAACTGAGGATGCTGCTATGGACCTGAAAGATCCCAAAACACAAAAGATATTATTGGGTGTAATGGCCCTCTTTATAGTAGGCTATTTCTGGTACACTCGTCTTTATGTGAAATATGATTCTCAAATTGCGAACAAAAGCCAGGAATTTGAGTCCATTACGACCAATCTGCGCAATGTAGAGATGAAAGCTAAATCGCTTGATGCGCTCAAATTAGAGTATAGTGATTTGATTGATCGTTACCATGAAATCGAAGCATTGCTTCCCGAAGTGAAACAGATTCCATCCCTGCTGGTACAGCTGCATACTGCTTCTTCAATTACCGGTACCAGGATTACCAAGCTTAACCCGCGCCCGATTGAATCTCAGCAATTTTATAACATCGCTTCGTTTGAGATAGAAATGACAGGAACGTATCATGATTTCGGGAAATTTGTAAGTTATGTGGCTAATTTTCCCTTTATAGCCAACCTGACTAATATGGAACTGGTTTCTCAAAAATTGGCCATATCAGAAAATGATAGTCAGGATGATGATTCTAATCATGAAACTCTAACGGCAAAATTTGTTCTTTTGACATACTTCGTCAAAGAAGATGAACGGCTCTCAGAGCTTGCTCTTTAGGAGGTCAGGTAGTAATGAAAAAGGCTTTTGCCCTACTAATAATATTTAGCGTATTTTTAACTGTCGGTGGCGCCTTCGCCTCCCAGGTGACAAATGTCGAGTTGAACTATAATAATGGTTTTACTCAAGCTCGGATTGATGTCCAGGGGACGGTAAGGTTTTCTCATCAGACTGAAATCGCTAAAGATGGTAAACCATTCCGGATTATCCTGGATGTACTCTCCGCAACCCATGATTTAGGCGCCAATAATTTCCTGGCACTGCCCGAATGTCCTATACAAGGTTTGCGAACCAGCCAGTACTCCGTTAAGCCGGAAAAAGTTACCAGACTGGTTTTTGATATGAAAAAGGAGACTTTTTATCAGGTCAGTTCGGATGAAAAATCGATTACGATTTCATTCCCTGATAAAAATTCAAAGGTTTTCCAGGTCTGGTCAACTACACATGTCGTTTCTGAGTTGAAGAAATCACAAACTCAGGAAAAACCGGCTGTGGCTGTAAAAACCGAACCTGCCCCGGCAAAGGAAACTCCTGCCAGGGAAAAAACCTGGGTAGATAAGAATTCTTCGATGGATCAGGATCGTCAATTAAGCCTGAAAGGTTCAGAACCAGAGACAAAAAAGTCTGCAGTACCTGAGCCAAAGGTTACCAAACCGGAAGATGTAAACAAGGATGTTCCCAAACAGCCAATATTTGATGAAAACAATCTTCCACCCCTGGTTCAGAATCAAGCATTAAGTTTGAATACCAAAGCTGAAGAAAAGAAACAGGCTACTATAGATAAGCCTGCAGTTAAGAAAGAAGAAAAGATAGCAGTTGCTAAAGTTGAAACTAAAAAATCAACAGAACCAACAGATCCAACTCCAGTAAAATCAGATAAGCCTGCTACTACTGATGTTAAAACCGAACCGGCCAAGGCTAAGTCTGAAACACCTGTTACTACTATTGTCAAAACCGAACCGGTCAAGGCTATATCAGAAAAACCTACTACCACTGTCGCCAAGATCGAACCGACTGTTGAACATAACAATGTACCACTTATGAAAAAGGAAGAGCCTAAAGCTCAACCAAATAATAAAGAGACTAAATCAGCTTTTGATAAAAGTACTCAACCGGTTCAGCTTGTTTCCACAACCGAGGATAAACCTCAGGTTATAACAGAAGCCAAGCCGGCTGTCAAAAATACAGAGACCAATAGTGATGTTTCTGGAAGCGATGATACTAAAAATGAGGAAAATGAAACTGAAGCTGAAGCTGAAGCTGAAGCTATTGATAAGGATGTTGATAAGAAGTCAACTTCCCGCTTCCGCCGTTCACCCTCAACGCCGACAAAAATCAAAGGGACTTTGGTAGCTGAATTCCCACAGCGTCTGGTAATTAAGTACCAACCTTTTGGAAGGGACCCGTTTGAAACTCTGATCAATGAATCCAGAGTCAATGACAATCCGATTGAACAGCGTATTGCAAATGTTGAAGGATTGCGTCTGGTTGGTGTCATTGAATCTGATAATAAAATCAATAGTGCACTTTTTGAAGATAAAGACAGTTACGGTTATATCCTTAAAGAAGGGGATAAAGTCCGCAACGGTTATGTGCTGAGAATTGAACCCGAAGAAGTATATTTTCAATTATTTGAGTATGGCTGGAGTCGTACTCTATCCCTGAAAATGGAAAATCAGTAAGGAAAGGTAGGATAAGATAATGCCTTGGAAATTACCTAAAAGTTTTAAATTTATGGCTATACTGCTTTTTGCGGTATCATTCGGTCTGCCGGCAACAGCGGACGAGGCTAATGATCCGGAACAACCTATCAAGAACTTACAGTTCCAGTCTGCGGAAGTACGTTCGGTCATTACCTTCCTGGCTGATTACGGCAATGTCAATGTCGTTGTTGCTCCCGATGTACAGGGAACAGTAACTATTAAGCTTCGTGATATTCAATGGCGCGTTGCCCTGGATATTATCGGACGGACATATAATTTGACTGTCATTGATGAATCTGATGGTTATATCAGAGTTTTAAGATCTGATGACTATCGTACTGAAGTCAAAGAGCAGAATAAGCATTTGCAGGAGACTCAGCAGTTAGTTGAGCTTAATACCCAAATCGTTAGTATCTCAAATTCAACATCTGATGATATTGTGGAAGCGGTTAAATCTTTGATGACTGATAGAGGTAAAGCTACCAGTGATTCGAGGTCTAACTCCATAATAATTCAGGAAGTCCCCAGCAATATGGATAGAGTTATTTCCTATATTGATGAATTAGACAAGCCGGCCAAGCAGATAAAAATATCAGCTCAGCTTGTGGAAATCTACACTAATGATCTTGAAGAACTGGGTATTGACTGGACTGTCTCCGGAACCTATAATACTGAATCCGGAAGAAGTTATCAACAGACTGGTAGTGTTGACGCTAATCGGAGCGCTGATATAGTAGGTAGATATTCCATCACAGCTCTCCAGCATGGCTGGGATGCAACCGCTATCGTAGAAGCTATTGTAAACAGCGGTAAAGGCAAAATTATTGCCCATCCTGAAATCACAACCATCGATAATAAAGAAGCTAAGATTCAGATGGGTCAGAAGATTCCGGTTAAGCAATTTGATGAATCCGGCAATGTGGTTATTAAATTTGAAGAAGTAGGTACCATATTAACTGTTACACCGCATATCACTGCTGAAAACCAGATCCTTATGCATCTTATACCGGAACGTTCAACTTACCAGTTTGATCCGAATGGTGTCATTATAAATACAAATAATGCTGAGACTCATGTTATTGTCGCTAATGGACAGACTTCGGTTATCGGTGGGCTTACCACTGAGGACGAAGTTGAAACTGAAGTTGGCGTACCTATTTTAAAAGATATACCGTTATTAGGTCATCTTTTCAAATATACCAACAAGCGCTCCGAAGTTCGTGACCTGGTGATTTTTGTCACTCCTTCAATAGTCGAACAAGATCTGGCTATGGGGAAATAAGTTCTGATGATGAACTCTGATGAAATGACCCCAAGCATTAACTGTTGGGGTCTTTTCATAAAAAATATAAGTATAAAAATTTTAGAATGAAAAAAGAGAAATTAGAGTTGATAGGAGTGTTTATGAAGACCAGAAATTCACTGATATTTAACTGTATTGCTATACTGTTAATTTCATCAGTTGTATTACTGACAGGTTGTGATTCGAAAAGCCCCAGTACTACATCGGGGGAGGAAAATATAGCAGTTAGTGTTTCCGCCACCCCATCACAAGTTGATGTTTATTCCAGTGTTGTGGTTGAAGCGGAAGTGCTTGACGGCACAACACCTGTTGCCAATAAAGAGGTCAGATTTACTGTCTCTCCATCAGTTGCAGGATCTTTCAGTGATGATACTGTTATGACCGATGAGAACGGTTTGGCGGCAACTATATTCTATCCCTCAATTGAAGGTGATGTTACAATTACAGCAAACACAACTGCCGGATTGTCGACCTCTAACGCCAGCACTGAAGTTAGAATTACTTCGGGCGGTGGCCCAGGTATTGGCACCAGCGGTATTATTAATTCAATATATATGTCTGCTGATTCTATGAATCTGGTTGTAAAAAGCACCGGTGGTATTGAGTCAGCTACGTAAAGAGCGGTTGTTTTGGATATAGATGGCAACACTGTCCCTGAAGGAACCCCAATCAGTGTCTTAATAACTGCAGGTCCTGGTGGTGGTGAGCATTTAGATACTTTAGGTAATGGTCCTGTGGAAGTGGAAACTGACGGATTTGGAATGGCAACTATTGTTTTACATTCCGGTACAAAATCAGGTACAGTCAGAATCCGTGCTCAGGCAAATGACTCAGTTCTTTCTAACTCAACCCAGATTATGGTATCTGCCGGTCCTCCTAAATATATTGTTGTAGCCGCAGAAGAATGCAATGCTCCTCTTTGGAGTGTCGTTGGTGAATATATTGGGGTGATTGCTGTCGTCTCTGATACATTCCATAATCCGGTAAATGATTCAACCGTTGTTTACTTTACTGCCGATGAAGGTACTATGGTTTCACATCTGGAAAGAACCCGCGATCTTCAGGGTGTTGCCAATTCAATCTGGATTTCTGGTTATGCCTCGAATGCAAATCCTACTCCTGACGGAGATGTTTGGATTTATGCTGAAACTTATGGTGGAACAGTTAAAGATTCTACCATGTTCTTTAATACCGGCGGTCTGAATACTATTACATTTAATTCCTCTTATGAAATCCCTGATGCAATGTGGGCGGATGGGACTTCAGAAGCAGCCATACTATTATATGGTTGGGATCTAAATGTAAATCCCGTAGCTAATGGAACGGCATTTAGAAGTAGTGCCTCAAAGCTCACGGTTGGATCAGGATCATTTGAATATCTTTGTGGCAACCTATTTTCGGTAGCTGAAATAAAAATTGGTTCGTCCAAGTTAGAATTGGATGAATCAATGCCGGGTGGTGATGATGATGGTATTGGTTATGTTGATAGAGTAAGCATTGGATCAGTATATTCAAAATCTGTTAGTTTGCTGACTGGTGATGCATACAAATCACAGTGTAATATTATAGCTACGACCGATATCAGAACAGGTGAGAGAGCTTTTATTGATGTGACTATTAAGGATCGTTGGAGTAATCCACTTGGCGATCATACAATAGTTGCATATTATCCAGCTACCGGAACTCCCGGTCCTGGAACTAAAGAAACCAATAAATTTGGAGAAGCTTACGGCTTTACCTGGATACCGGGCCCTAGTGACACAGGTAAATTCTTAATTACCGTTGTTGATACTGATCCCAGAGGTGGAGTAAGCCTCTCAACTAGTATTACAGTCAGCCCGTAAGATATAAAATCATTGATTAGTATTAAAAACCGCCGGTTTTCCGGCGGTTTTTTTTAGCTTATATTACAAATTTTTTCGCTTTATTAATGCCCGGCCATATTCTAAATTGTAATTATGAGTTCAATTGAATTAAAAGATATTTATAAAGAACAATTTATCCATACGGCCTTTTTCAAATCAGCAGAATTCTTCGGGGATAAAATTTTATTCGGCGATAAAGGAGGGAAAGGGAAGCATTATACTTATGCTGAGGTATCAAATTATGTTCAGGACCTATCAGCAGGAATTAGACAAAAATACGGTGATGGTGCAGCTGAAATTGGATTAATCTCTGAAAACAGGCCGGAATGGGGGATTGCATATCTGGCGATCCTTGCTGCAGGAAAAACGGTTATTCCGATTGATGCAAACCTTACCAGGACAGAAATAAAATTTATCATTGAAAATTCTAAACTTTCGATCATTTTTGCATCTCAGAAATTTGAATTGCTCCTTAAAGAGATTTCCTGTGATCTGATTGTAATATCTTTGGAGGAGAGTTCCCCTGATAGTTGGATGAAAATGCTGGTAGTCGGAAATCAGGAGCTAAGTCTGAATCTCAATCTCAATCTCAATCTCAATCAAACAGCGGTTCTGATTTATACTTCCGGAACTACCGGAATCCCCAAGGCAGTGGAGCTTACCCATAAAAATCTGCTGGCAAATTTAGAAGCTATAAGCAAGTCGATATATTTTGATCATAACGATACTTTTCTATCAATCCTTCCTCTTCACCATACCTTTGAGGCTACCTGCGGCTTCCTTACTCCCATTATGAGTGGAGCAAAGATAGTTTATGCCCGTTCATATAAATCAAATGAAATCCGTGAAGATCTGAAATATAACCGGGCGACCGTTATGACAGGAGTCCCCCTTCTTTATGAAAAATTCTACCACACTATCAGGAAACGGATTTTATCGACCTCAATTATTAAGAGGGCATTATTTCATATACTATATTTTATCAGTTCGAATCTCTGGAAAATGAACATCAAAGTGGGGGGATTATTATTTAAAAGTATGCGTGACAAAGGAGGTCTGGGGTCGATCAGAATGTTTGTATCCGGGGGAGCAGCTATCCCGCCTTCCATAGTAAAATTCTTTAATATAATCGGAATCAGTTTTTTGCAGGGTTATGGTATGACCGAGGCTTCGCCGGTAATTTCGGTTAACAGAATTGAAGATCTAAGATTCGGATCAGTCGGCCCTCTTGTTGAAGGGGTAGAAGTAAAAATTGAGAACCCAGATGATACAGGGATTGGTGAAATATTTGTCAAGGGTGATAATATCACTCCCGGTTACAGGAACAATCCTAAAGCGACGGCTGAATTATTCTCTGGCGAATGGATGAAAACCGGGGATCTTGGCTGCTTAAAAGACGGACATCTCTGGATAACCGGGAGAAGTAAAAGCCTGATCATCTCGGCAGCAGGTAAAAATATCTACCCCGAGGAACTGGAAGAAAAACTTCTCGAAGATATCCTGGTTATGGAGACCGTAGTTTTTGGCCGTATAAAAGAGGGAAAGCAGGGGGAAGAGGTAAGAGCTTTGATTGTTCCTGATATGGAGGTGATGGTATCAGAACATGCTATATCAAAAACAAATCCTGACATGATTAAAATTAGAAGTGTAATTAAAACAGTAATTGACAGCATCAACTCGCAGGTTGCCGCTTACAAACGGATCAGTGCTTTTGATGTGCAATTTGAGGAACTGGAAAAAACATCCAAAAAAAGTATCAGACGATTTTTATATAAGTAATTTAATTAATGAAAGATTAATATGGTCCATACCGAGCAAATAGAAGTCAGCGTCAAAGGATATTGTGATATTGTAGATATAACTGATAATATGCACCAGGCAGTGAGAAACTCCGGAATTAACAGCGGCACCATTACAGCCTTTTGTCCCGGGTCGACCGGAGGAATTACGACCATCGAATATGAACCGGGATTACTAAAAGATCTTCCGGAGTTTTTTGAGAAGCTTATTCCATCAGATAAGAGTTATCATCACGATGAAACCTGGCATGACGGCAACGGCTTTTCCCATTTAAGAGCGGCTCTTATAAAACCGGATATTACCGTTCCTTTTGTTTCGGGCAAATTAACGCTTGGGACATGGCAGCAGGTTGTTTTTTTGAATTTTGACAATAAATCACGCCGCCGAAATCTGGTATTACAGGTGATGGGAGATTAGCATCTATGAATTTTAAAACTATCGAACGAATCAATGACAAAATAAAAATGATTGCACAGACAAAACTACCCAATGAACTGACATATCTGGATATTGATAACTACCCGGAAATTATCGGAGCGATCAAAAGGCTCGATGTTCGCGGGGCTCCAGCCATCGGTATTGCTGCTGCCTATGGATTAGCACTCGCTGTTAACTTTGCTCAGGATTGCAGTCCGGAGTTTATTGATAAAATTTCAAATGATATTAAAAATGCTCGTCCGACGGCAGTAAATCTTGTCTGGGCAGTGGATAGGGTGCTTGCTCGACTTAATAGAGAAAATCCAAATGGATTAAAGCAGACTTTAGCCCTTTTATGGGATGAGGCTGAGAAAATACATGATGAGGATCGAATTCTCTGTGATAACATCGGCATGAATGGAGCAAAACTTTTTAAAGATGGGGATTCGGTTTTAACACATTGCAATGCCGGGGCATTAGCTACCGGGGGGATAGGGACAGCTCTGGGTGTTATATATGCCTGTCGGGATCAGGGTAAAAATTTGCGTGTCTACGCCGATGAAACCCGTCCGTTGCTTCAGGGAGCCCGTCTTACGACTTGGGAACTGATGCAGGAGAATATCGATGTTACTCTTATCTGTGATAACATGGCGGCTATGCTTATGCGTCAGGGAAAGATTGACCACGTAATTGTCGGGGCTGACAGGGTTGCCAAAAATGGTGATTTCGCCAATAAGATCGGCACCTATTCTGTGGCAGTGAATGCCGAGAAACATGGTGTTCCCTTTTATATTGCAGCCCCATATTCAACTTTTGACACTGTTCTTGAAACTGGTGATGATATTCCAATTGAGGAGAGGGATCCAATTGAAGTTACCGAAGGATTCGGAAAAAGAACAGCTCCTGAAAATGTAAAAGTTTATTCACCCGCTTTTGATATTACACCGTTTGAATTGGTCTCGTATTATATCACCGATAAAGAAATTAAACCGGGCGGAAGAACAAAATAAAATGATTGTAATGTGAGCGGCACACGCCCTCGTGTGTTCTAAAAAATAAAAGCAATTATCTCCAGCAGACGAGGGCGTCTGCCAGGCACCTTGATAAATATAGGGTAGAGCAAAATAAAAGCCCCACTATCCTAAATAGTGGAGCTTAAATTTCTTAAATAAAAGGCACAAGGTGCCTTATATCTTGCCTACCAGATCAAGACCTGGTTTCAAAGTATTACCCCCCGGTTTCCAACTGGCTGGGCAGACTTCGCCATGCTCTCTTACGAACTGAGCCGCCTGCAATTTGCGAAGCAGTTCCTCGGAACTACGGCCTATGCCAGTGTCGTTTACTTCATAAAGCTTCAGTTTACCATCAGGATCGATAAGGAAAGTCCCACGTAAGGCAAGACCAGCTTCTTCGATCATGACGCCATAGTCGCGGGAAAGGGAACCGGTCGGGTCAGCTAACATTGGATACTTGATTTTTTTGATAGTAGGGGATTCATCATGCCAGGCTTTATGGACAAAGTAAGTGTCCGTCGAGGCAGAGAGAATTTCGCAGTTTAGTTTTTTGAACTTGTCATGATAATCAGCCAGTTCACCCAGTTCGGTCGGACAAACAAAAGTGAAATCGGCCGGATAGAAAAAGAGAACAACCCATTTACCTTTGTAATCGGAAAGGCTGATTTTGACAACTTCGTCATTGTGGTATGCATCCAGAGTAAATTCCGGAGCGGGAGCATTGATTTTTACCATTTTATGTTTTCCTTCCCCTGTTTAAAAACAGGAAATTAGCAATTATAAAAGTTATATTTTCATTCTCATAAGTTTAAGTCTTCATTACTATTCAGAAATTATTTTTATCAGCTTATCTTTCCTGGTATTAACAACAGTAAAAATGGAAAGTTTCCAAAATCGTAAAAATCATTAAAAATTATAGTAATAAATTTATGAATTATCGGGTCTTGTATGGCAGTAGGGAAGAACCATTAACAATTTATCGGTTCTGCCATTTATGGCTTCTTTGATAAAGCCTGCGATTTAACCAGTTGCAGCTTGTAACGCTTGTCAAAACGCCTGCCTTTGGAGCATTTCCCGCAGGAAGCCATAACTAATCGTTTCTGGCGGGGGTATTCCATTTTGCAGTTCGGACAGGCATAGATATAGCGGGGATGTCTTCTAAGTGAGGGGTGAGATTTGGCTTTGACTGAGGCTCCTATTTTTTTAGCGAAATCTTTGAAGGCTTTGTTGTGATTGAGATAAATGATATGGATCATCTCATGCTTAAGTGTATCACCAATATCCTCCGGGAAAATATGATGATACTTATGGCTGATTTTGATAAGTTTCAGTTTGGGAGTGTAAGATCCGGCCGAGGTCATCCGGTTTGAGTATTCTATAGTTACTCTTGGTAATTTCCCTTCAAAATAAAGGAGATTAAACCGGTCAAACATTTGGTAGAGTTCTAAAACAGTAGGGAGTTTACTTTTAGGTATTGATTTAACTGCTTCAACAGCGCGGGTCAGGTATTCTTCGGTGGCCAGCCTGATTTTATGATCAATTGTAGCCGGCGCCGGGGGGGTAATTACCTCGGTTTTGAACAGATCATAATTTATCCCCTTGAGGGCTTTTTTCAGTTTTTTTATAATACTCATATAGTTATCTCATAAATCATGCCTATTATATAATTATCGACCGATAAAATTTCAACTATAACTATCTTAGAAGTTCAAAACCCCTGCGGTTTCGACAAAGGTTCTACCAGCAGACGCCCTCGTCTGCTGGTCAGAACCGTCTTCTTACATTGACAAAAAGCCGATATTAATTATATTATGTATATCTTCTGCATCATAGGATTATGGTTATGAATGTACTGATTAGAGCAATACTCTTGTTGTTAGTGTCTGCCGGTATTAATGCTGAAACGACAATTATGCCGTCGGTACAGCCATTATTCCAGATTGATACAATCGGTAATGCCTTTATCCGCCTCCATGTGCCAAATTCCTGTATATCCGAGCCTGATGACAGCTTTCAGGTAATGCACACCTTCCCTCTTTTTATACCTGGCGGATATATGAACAACCCATCCATGTGGATTGTGGGTACTCCTTTAGTTGATGGAAGCAGTCTTTGTGAGGACCCCTGTATATATGTTATGGATGACAGCCTGAATTTCACGGAAAATTTATATGACCTCAATGTCTGGCATGAGTTGGTTGATACTTCAGGTGCTGAGATACATAATCCCTTATGTTCGGCCTCTTTTTTTGATGATCCTGAAGGCCACAGTTATTCCTGGGCTACAAGTGCTTATGGCACATATATGTCAGATCCTGTTCTGCTGCTTGACAAGGACAACTCCCCGGTAATGATAACCAGAATAACCCGGAATGTTGTGTACACTTCTGGTTTTGAAAGATCAAGCCTCTCAATCCACTCCATTTATGCCCACAAATTTAATGGTTCAAATTGGGATGATACCACTCTATTAATAGATGGTTATGTTAATAACGGATCGGATATTTATCCTGAACATGGCAGTATGCTATTAATGGCGCCTTCGATATTTATTGACAACGATAAGTACATAATAATCGTAAACGAGGATACTTCAGCCAACAGAACCGCCCTGGCCGTATGGGAGGGATCAACCCTTGATTCTGCTTTTCATACGGTAAATACGTTGGGAAATACAATTTTAGAAGGGAGTAGCCTCGATGATAATCATTATTCTATCGGAATTTTAAACTGGACCCTGCCCGGTAATAATTATCATCGCCATACCCAAATTTCCAAATTATCAGACAGCCTGTATGTCGGATTTGCAACCCCGATGCTGGACAAGGATACCTGCTGGTTTGGATACAGCTATGATTTCGAAAACTGGTATAATCTTAATGAACCATTATTGACCGGATCGGGCTGGCTGGATCAATGGATATATACGGTCCATCCGCTTATCGAAGAAAAGGCAAATTATTGGCAGTTGCATCTCCTTATTTCCGGGAGGGGTAAAAACATAAATCAGGGTGATTCTATTGGCTGGTACACTTCAAACGTGGACATGAAAGTTATCAAAGATGCGGCTCTGCTTCTCCCCGGTGATGTCAACTTGGATGATGATATTAATGTCGCCGATCTGGTTTATATGGTGAATTATATTTTTAAAGGGGGGGCAACAATCTTCCCTGAATATATCGGAGATGTCGATCATACCTGTGATATCAATGTCGCTGATCTGGTTTATATGGTGAATTATCTCTTCAAAGGCGGACCTGATCCACTGATAGGGTGCGAGTGATGAAATAATATCTTTTATTATTGATAGATATATACAACAGGGTTGCACATAAATAATAATGTCTATCTCCATAATATCTCGTGGAGGTTTAAATATGAAGTACATATCTATATTGTCGATGGTTTTAATGATCTTAATTACGTTGGTTTCGATTTCATTCGGTCAGTGGCTCAATCATGGTCTTAATGATATAAAGGCATATGAAATCAAAGTCAACGGAGATCATATGTATGCAGCAACAGTCGACGGCGTTTGGCATAAGCTTCAAGGGGATCCTCCTTCTGCCTGGACAGCGGTAGGAATGCAGGGGCAGGCGGTTTCAGCATTATTGATTATTGATAATTATAATATGGTCATTGGACTAAGATTTGGAGATCATGCTATCTGGCGCACTAGCGACGCTGGCGCAACATGGCTTCCATCGGATAGTGGGTTTCATGTATCAATAATAAATGAGATCGACATGGCTGATTATCAGCCCGACACAATTTTTGCAGCCGGGGTAGGTATTGCTCGATCTGTAGACGGTGGCTACACCTGGACAACAGTCCATGCAGCCGATGGAGCCTCAGCTTTTGTCGAGATTGATCCCAACAATAATCACTCCATCTGGTGTGGTGGAGAGAACATAATTTTTCAGCCGCTTCTGCTTACTTCCCCTAATCTGGGTGAGGACTGGTATTCTATACCGATCAATGGCGGTGGAGACAATGCCTGTTATGATGTTGCCATCAGGCCTTCTCAATCAGAGCAAATATGGGTTGCTATGGAGGGAATCATTCAATTCTCCAACAATGGCGGTTTATCATGGATGCCCCAGCTTGTGAACAACTTCTATTTGTATAGTATTGAAGTCGATCCCGTAAGATCCAACTATCTGTATTCTACTGGTGGTGTAAGTACTGGTCACATGCTAACCCTGTTTTATACTCATGATGCGGGTCAACCCTGGGACTCAACTATTGAGAATTCTTACAGTGCTAACTGGGCGCACGATATTGAGATTGTCAGTGCTGGAGATCACAATACAGTTTATCTGGCAACAGATCATGGTATATTCAGTTTTAATGATTCCAAAGAAGTGTTTTGTGGAGATTCTGATGGTGATGGAATTGGACCTAATGTTGCAGACTTAGTTTTTCTTGTTAATTATATTTTCAAGGGTGGTCCTTCCCCTGATCCCATATATCTTTCTGATGTAACAGGTAATGGTGACGGTATTAATGTTGCTGACTTGGTTTATATGGTCAACTACCTCTTCAAGGGAGGTCCTCAACCAGAATGTTAAACAAGATCCTTTTCAAAGGCGGACCTGATCCGTTAGTGGGGTGCGAGTGAGTTTGTTATTACAGGGTAAGTTATTTTAAAGTTAATACAAAATACTTTCATTGACAAATCAGTCTTTTATATTAGATTATTAAAATACTTGCAGCGGTTAGATCTATGAAAAAGTATTTAAAAGTATTATTCTCATTTTTATGTATTTTGGTGATACCATATGAATTTGTTTATTCACAAACTTCAAATTCAATTATTAAAGATACTAAGTCTCTTGGTTTTAATCTTCAATATGCTCATGCAGGGCATGCCTCAGATTATCAAATATTCCCATCATTTTATTCAGGCTGGGATTTAGAAGATAGTTTGCAATGTCTTGGTGCGTCACATGCTCTTCATCCTTCAGTATTATATATTTCAGATGGCTTATGGGGATTTAAATATTGGATGGCATACACACCTATATGTATTTCTGAATCAGATGAGAATCCGCATATTGCCGTCAGCAATAATGGAATTGACTGGGAAGAATTTACGAATGGTGTAGATACTTTATATAATCCACTATATAATTTAAAGGATTTCAAAGCTTTGCATTTATCAGATCCTGATATCTTGTATGACTATAACAATAAGTTGCTTCAAGTCTTTAGAGTCTCCTGGAATGTTGCAGGTAAGGATTCTAATGCTATTTATATCACCCATACAAATAATGGAATTGATTGGGATCCTCCAATTAAAATATTATCTGACAGTATATTGCAACAGGAAAATATTTCGGCATTTATATCACCATCATTAATTATAAGCAATGATTCATTATATTCCCTCTACATAGTTGAGCCTTTTGCCGCTGGTCAAACATATCTCGATAGCTCAAGAGTAGTCAGATATGTAATTTCTCCGGTTGATTACAGCATTTTAGCATTTGATACCTGTCAATTCCCTTCTTCAGATGACACCATGAAAATATGGCATCTGGAAATTGTGAATATGAATGATTCCCTATTGGGATTAGTGACTGAATCACCGAACCACAGGCTTAATGGTGGTGATTCTACTGAGCTATATTTAGCACTAAGTGTAGATAATGGTCAGTCATGGACGATTAATCAAAATCCAGTATTATCCTGGACAAATGATATAAATGCCTGGGATGGCAGAATGATTTATAGATCTTCCGGATATTGGATAGAAAATATTGATAGAAAAGTATTAGGACTATATTATTCTGCTAATTCTTATGGCGTCTCACAAGGTGGTAGCGGTTCGGGGTGGCAAACTGGTTTTACTTATGTTTATTTTGATACAGCTGTTGTACCAATTATAAATATTCTATTGGTTGACAATATAAATCATTCATTACATTTAATAAATCACAATCCGGAGATTAATTGGAATATTTTAGATCCAACAGGATTAAATATTCAAACTCAATTCGAAATTGCAGTTGGAACTGATGATGACTGGGCATATTCAGAAATGTGGAACCCGGCACCTTTTGTTTCTTCGGATACATTCATAACTTATTCAGGTTCCGCTCTGATGGATGGTAATACCTATTATCTTCGGTTAAGGGTTCATAATGGCACAGCCTGGTCTGACTGGTATAATACATCATTTCGTATGAACTCTATCCCCACAGTTCCTTTACCAATACAACCTATTAACGATCTGTTTACAACAGCTACACCGACACTCTGGATTGATAATTCCACTGATGCCGAGGGTGATCCCCTGACCTATGATTTCTTCTGTGTGGTTGATACAACTTATGGTGAGCCTTACCCTATCGAAGGTTATAATATCCCGGAAGCAACAGATTCAACCGGATGGCAGGTGACAATACCGCTTGAAGAGAATAAGAGGTACTTCTGGAATGTAAGGGCTTTTGACGGATATGAATATTCCGAATGGACAGATATTTTCTCAGCGGCATTCTTTGTAAATGAAACCCCGGAACCTCCAGCAGCATTTCAGGCACAGTTCCCCCCAGATACAAGCAATATGCCAGTGTTTGATATGCTTACTAATTTTATGTGGAGTCAATCCTATGATCCCGATCCTTTTGATACAGTCAGATATAAGCTAAGGATTGCTTTAGATTCCAATTTTACCTATGTTAATACAATAGATTCAATATTATTCTTTTCATATACTCCAATTGATTCCTTCCTTTTTGGTACTCATTACTGGTGGAAAGTAACAGCATTTGATAAAGATGGTCTAACAACCCAATCAACTAATATCCCTGATTTCTGGACATGGATGCTGGGTGATGTCAACCATGACCACGATGTGAATATTGCAGATCTGGTTTATATGGTGAATTACATTTTCAAAGGGGGAACTTCAATCTATCCTGAGTTTGTAGGGGATGTTGATCATACCTGTGATATCAATGTCGCCGATCTCGTTTATATGGTGAATTATCTTTTCAAAGGCGGGGATGACCCGTTAGTGGGGTGTGATTAGGGTATATTAAATTACATTTTGGGGCAAATGAGGGCATCTGCCGCCCACGAATAAGAAATTTCCCCACCATAAATGGTGGGCCACCAACGTTCGCCAGCCACGGAATAATCCCTACTTCTCTATTATCTCTTTTACAAACTGGGGCAGGGCGAATGAGGCGCGGTGGATTTGGTCGTTGTAGTACTTAGTCTCAAGATTCAGTTTATCATAGCGGTTTTGATCGAAACTTTCAATTGGATCATACTTCTTTCTGCAAAAAGCAAATGACCAATAGGTCGAGGGATAGATCGGCATAAAGCAGGTGTACATTTTTGCTATGGGGAAAATTTCATTAAAATTCTTATAAAGGGTTTTGACGGTTTCCTTGTTGTAAAACGGAGATTCGGACTGGGCAATCATGATGCCGTCATTGTTTAAGCAGTCATAAACTTTCTGATGGAATTCTTTCTGGAATAATTCAGCGGCGGGTCCAATAGGATCTGAGAGATCGAGCAGGATTATATCAAATTTCTCATTAGTAGTTTCAATAAATATTTTACCATCATCAAAAATCAATTTAGCTCTGGGATCATCGATTCCTTTAGTAAGATTAGGGAAATATTTTTTGGAAACCTCAACCACCATTTTATCAATTTCGCACATCGTGCATGATTCAACTTCGGGATGTTTCAAAACTTCCGTCAGAGTACCGCAATCACCACCACCGATAATCAAGACTTTTTTCGGTGAAGGATGAGTAAAGAGAGAGACATGAGCCAGCATTTCATTGTAGGCATTGTTATCATTGTCGCAGACCATCAGGGAGCCGTACAAAACCAGCATCTTCCCGAAATCTCTGGTCTGGAGAACATCGATTCTTTGGAAATCAGATTCGACCGATTCGATTATTTTATCAACTTTGATGGTCAGCCCTGAATGCCCCTCGTGAAGCTCGCTGTACCAGACATTCCAGAGATCGCTCATTCCCTCTTCTTTGATATACACTTTTTTATGCTATTCCTTTAAGCGACAAATATAATCTATTCAACTACCATATATTCAGGACGGCGCATGGAATTAAAACTCGATCCTGAAACCGAACAGTAAGCTCCCATCGATAGAAAAGCAATTCGGTCGCCGACGTTGTGTTCCGGGAGCATGATGCCATCGTACATGACATCAAAAGAATCACAGGTAGGGCCGGAAAGGACGCTTAGTTCGTTTTCGCCCCGATTATTGCTTATGACAGAATACTGGCAGTGATCAAATACAATACCGGAAAAAGTCGAATAAAGGCCATCGTCGAGATAGTACCAGATTTTTCCATCCCGATAGGCTTTGCCAATAATTGAAGTAATCAGCGTTGCGGGTGTAGCGGCTATGAATCTTCCCGGTTCGCAGACGACTTTAATACCAGGACGGATCTGTTTCTCAAGCGCATTATTTATTGGCACACAGAATTCTTCGATTTCAGGAACCGGTTCGATATATTCCACCGGGAAACCGCCCCCAATATCAAGCACTCTGATATCGAATCCGGCTAGTTCCAGTTCATTTATCAAAGAATGGGCTACTTCGATTGCCGTTACATAATTTTCATTATGAATACACTGTGATCCGATATGAAAGCATAAGCCATATAATTCATGCCCGGTTTCTTTTATAGCCTGAGCAAGAGGGAGGACATCATTATCAACACAACCAAATTTGTACTGAAGATTCACAACTGCAATATTATTTATATGACAGCGGAAGCGTATCATAATTTTCAATTTTTTGTGATTATATCGGGCGAGTTTGCGGACTTCATCGATATTATCCACAACGAATATTTCCAATCCTTCACCCACGGCATAATCGAATTCTTCAATCGATTTAATCGGATGGGAGTGGATCAGAGTAGCCGGGTTGATCCTGGTATTCGAGACCAGATCAATCTCGCCAACGGAGCAAACATCAAAATTACCGCCGGCATTAGCAATTTCTTCAATAAATACCGGGTGATTGTTGGGCTTCATAGCGTAATGAATATTAACGCGTGGGAGAGCCCGGTTGAGCCTATGGTAATTGCGTGAAATCCCGGATCGGGAAAGGATTAGCATAGGTGTTGATAAAGATTTATCTTCGAATAAATCTTTGAGCCGGGCAATATCCACCCCCTGATGAGACTTTCTCCCTTCAAGGATTTTAAAATCAACGCATGGAGTCATTTAATAATTCTCCTATATGGCTTTATGTAAAGAGATAGCTACCGGTTTGTGGCTGATAATTTCATCCTTTTCCGAAGGGATACCTCTTTTGAGTTCCGTCACCTGAACATTCTCGGCTTGAAGAGCCTCTTTTATGTAATCGAGACCACGGTATGGATCCACCGATTCTCCGCAGGTAAAATAATCAATAGCTGCGTAGCCATATTCGGGCCAGGTATGAATGGAACAGTGTGACTCGGCAATGACCACTACTCCGGAAACACCCTGAGGATTATACCGGTGAAAAACTGATTTAACTTTAGTCGCACCTGATAGCTGTACCGATTTATCCAGACATTTCTCAAGAAATTCCAGGTTATTTAATTTGTTTTTATCGCAATTTGACAGCTCTATCACAAGATGCCGACCAAGTATTTTCATTTCTCACTCCTTTCCATGACTTCGAAAAGTCTTACATATGCGGTGGTGATGTTATCCATAAAAATTCAGCAGCTTTTTCGCTCATGTTGAGAATCTGGTTGTGTTGGTTCGATTCAAAGTAAAAGCAATTTTTACTGGAAATGTCAATCACCTGATTTTTTAATTTTAACGTTATCGTACCTTTTAAAACAAAGCCGAATTGTTCACCCGGCATTGGTTCCATCTCATCTAATTTTTCGCCCGGTTTCAATCTCAAAAGCATTGGGTTCATCATGTTATTTGTTGAACCCGGAACTAAGATCTCAAAACTGCTGGCTCCTTCACCTTCAATAGCGATTCTGTCCGATGGTTTAAAAACAACCTGGGGAGACGAATTATCCGAGAAAAATTCAGTCAGCGTAGTGCCGAGAGCTTCAAGGATATCAACCAGAGAATCCAGATTAATGGAGCTTTGATCATTCTCAATTTGAGAGATAAAACCCCTTGTTAAACGAGCTCTATTGGCTAGTTCTTCCTGGGTCAAATCTGAAGCTAATCTCAAAGCTTTTATTTTCTCGCCAATTTGCTGTTTCATCCCCAAACCAGTATTTTTGTGTACAGTTAAAGCTACATCAATGTTTAATAAACCGCACAGAAAATACTTACTATCGGAAAAATGTCAAGTATTTTTTAGCCTGTTTTTATAAAAAGTACGATTTATTTTCAAGCATTTATAAATCGTGAAAAAATTTAAATATTGCCTCCAGATGGTCTTTATATTATATAAGATAATGTGGGTAGTCATTTTAAAATAAGTAATGAACCTGACATCGAATGGTATAGTAACATATTTAATGGTAATCTCTTATAAATTGGAGGATTGCGTGAAAAAGACTCTCATATGGGTTATCCTGATCCTTTTGATTGTCCCTGCAATACAGGCCGGGAGTGTCAAATGGGGAGTAGGCGTTTCAGGCGGCTTGGAATTCCCCATTGTCCAGCAGGATCAAAAACAGGGAACAGTCTTTGGTTTTAAAGCCAAGTTAGGGCTGATACCTGCTTTGGCTATTGAACCAAATCTGTACTTTATAAAATTCGGTGATCCCGAACTTGAAGATTTGGTGGAATCCGATCTGGAAGGGGCAAAATTAAATGCTTATGGAATCGATGCTATTCTGGGTAGTGGATTTGGAGGAGCAGGGATTAAACCATATGGCCTTCTGGGGATTGGTTCCTACAAATTCAAACATGACCAGTCTGGTGTAGAAAATACCAATTTGGGATGGTCAGTTGGATTTGGGATTGAGATAGGGGTGACGCCAAAAGTAGGTCTTGATTTCCGCGGCAGAACCATTGTGGTTTCTACCGAGGGTGGTGGATCTAGAAAATCTGCTGCTGTCACCGGTGGCATTAACTTTTATCCTGGTATATAAGGAGGTACTTCATGAAAAAACTATTGAATAAAATCGGTTTATTCGGCAGCATCGCTATCCTCCTTATTGTTGGATGCGCCACTATTAGTGGTACCTGGATTCTAACCTACCAGTTGTCCGAAAATGATACCCTGGTCTGGTATGATGATTTTTATTATGGATCAATTGATATGAGTGATGACGGAACCTGGGAAGACCATGTTGATAATATCAAAGATATTAATATGATTGGTCTTGAGGTTTGGGGAACAAACAATACTTCAACTGATCAGGAATACGATGTCTATTTGGATGGCGCTGGTTCTACCCTGAGCGGTTTATCAACGAGAAGCGAGGTTGCCCAAAATGCTACCCTTGTATTGGAATCTTTACCGCTAAAATCAGGCGGACAACAGTTTATTAGCTACGGCCAATCACTAGAATATGTTAGAAATGTTGATAAGATTAAGGATTTGCTTGAAGCTGGCGAGATGAAATTTTTCGCCTTTTCGAATATTTCTGATACAACCAATATCCACATTGATTCAGTTAACATTGTCATAACTTTCACAGCTGGTTATTAATCAATTTTTATCTATTCAAAAGCCGATCCAAATTGCGGATCGGCTTTTTTTATGCGGAACTTACTTGCCATTATATCAATTTAGTATTTATTATTGGCAATGTTGTCTTTTAAAAAGGAGAGATCAAAATAGCTAATTATAATATAGTCATTATCGGCGGCGGGCCGGGTGGATATACGGCAGCAATCAAAGCTGCTATAAAAGGTGCCAAAGTTGCTGTTGTCGAAGTTGATAAATTGGGCGGTGTCTGTCTGAATCGGGGCTGTATTCCTTCCAAAGCCCTAATTGCATCTGCAGAGCAGTACCAGAAAATGAAATCGGCTGACAGTTTTGGAATAGATCTGGCCACTCCTCCCGTTTACAATTGGCCTAATATGCTTACGAGGAAAAACAAAATCGTGGATATGCTTGTAGGGGGGATCTCTCAGCTGTTTAAATCACATGGGGTCGAGCATATTAATGGATTTGGCAGAATTACCGGTAAAAATGAAGTGACTGTCACTCAGGAAGATGGTACGGAAATCAAGCTCAAAACTGATAATATTATTATTGCTACCGGATCACGCTCCCGTAACCTTCCGATTTTCCCAATTGATGGCAAAAGAATTATCAATACCGATCATTTACTGGAAGCGGAGAATCTCCCAGAATCAATGTTAATAATTGGAGCTGGTGTTATTGGTTGTGAATGGGCCTGTATGCTGGCCTTATTGGAAGTAAAAGTTACGGTTGTCGAAATACTGGATCAGGCTCTGCCTCTTGAAGATTCGGGTGTCGGAAAACAATTTGAACGAGAACTTAAAAAATTAAAAGTAAATATTCTTACAAAAACCTCGGTTGATAAAGTTGAGCCGGGCACGGATGGAATCAAAGCTACTCTCTCAAATGGCAAAGAAATCAATGCTAATCAGGTTTTGGTTGCGGTTGGCCGAGCTTTTAATACCGAAGACCTCGGCCTTGAAGAAGTCGGGGTAAAGTTAAATAAAAACGGCTCTATTATTACAGATGATTCCATGCGAACCAATATCAAAAACATATTTGCTATCGGCGATGTCCGTGGAGAAATCCTTTTAGCCTATACTGCCGTTCATGATGGTGATGTCGCCGTTGATAATGCTCTGGGGGGTAAGATGAAGAAAGATTATACCGGAGTACCATCGGTTATCTTCACTCATCCCGAAGTTGCCACTGTCGGTTTGACCGAAGAGAATGCTTCCAAAAACCATGAAATCTCAATTGGTAAATTTCCCATGCGGGTTTTAGGAAAAGCCCATGCTGAAAATGAAATCGCTGGAGAAGTTAAGGTTATTGCCGACTCAAAAACGGATAAACTACTTGGGGTTCATATAGTTGGCAACCATGCCACCGAAATTATTCATACTGCTGCTCTGGCAATAAATAGAGGATTGACAGCTAATCAGTTAGGATCGTTGATTTTTGGTCATCCGGTTTTATCGGAAGCGATAATGGAAGCAGCTCATGATGTTCATGGGATGTCAGTACATTTAGCCAAAAAAAAGAAATAGTTTAGAATTTGCTTTAAAATCGGCTATTTCTTTTATATTACCACATTTTCTGCTTCTGCAGTATATGCACATGTTATCTTGTTGTCTTTCATGTGTATAGTATCTGAGGTTTCCATAATGTAAATTTGTGTAGCGCAAAATCTGCGTAGTAGGCTTAAAGTCAGTTAATTCTAAGAAATCAATCCGAATAATTATCCTGTTATCTGTCAATGCGTTATGTGGCGCAGGATGTGTATTTATATGAATTGGCACAACTCTTGATACAATATCTTATTGTACATAGATATATATAAATGGCGGTGAATGGTATTTTCACTAGGTGGGGATTATAGGAGTCATCCGAAAGGGTGACTCCTTAATTCTTTTTAGTCTCTTCGTTTAATTTCTTAATATCATCGGTGCTGGTTGGATGTCCATAGCCATGAATATTTTTCTGATAGAATATATAATCTTCGATTGGAATATTATTCTGCCAGTTACCGGTTATTATGGCAATTCCGGTGACAACCATAAATATGCCAACGACAGCGATAGCTACCCATTTAGTTGAAATCATTCTCTTGGTTGGGACAAATTTCAATTCCAGAGTATTCGAAACCGGGCAGCTATCAACACAATTCATACAGGAGGTGCATTCATCGGAAATAACGGTTTTGATTTTATCCACTTTAATAAACGATGGGCAGACTTTGGCGCAACGGGAGCACTTAATACAAAAATCTTCGTTTCTCTGGATTTTGTTGGGGCTGATTAGCGATGTCACTCCCAATAGGGCACCATAAGGGCAGAAATAACGGCACCAGAAATTCCGAATGGGAATTGATAGCAGGAATAGAATGCTGAGAACGATTAAAGAAAAACGGGAAATATCAGCAAAGAAATAATACATTTTTACATCAGAGAGGAGATTGTAAGGAGAGCTCAGGAACTCTTCCAAAGCTGCTTTGCTCATCAGAAAAAATATGGAATAGACAAAAAAGAGGAGTAGTAAATATTTCAAGCTCCGCAAAGGATAATCCAACCAATTAGGAGTTCTAATTTTTCTGCCAAAAATCTTTTCCCCCAGATCCCCTAATGCTTCGGATATAAACCCAACCGGACACAACCATGAACAAAAAGCTTTTCCAAAAACCAGTGATAACAGAATAATGGCACTGAGGATAAACAGTCCCGCCGGATGATAAGGATGAATTGTCCCTGTCAGAAATAATTGGTATAGGCTCATCAGGGAACTGATCGGAAGAAATCCTTCGACACCAGGGGGGCGATTGACAAAAGCCGATTGACCGTTAGTCTCTAAATATTTTATGAAGAAATAAAACTCTACCCCTATCCAGATGCACAACAGGGCAAAAGCAGACTGAACTATCAGTCGGATTTTCTGAATTGTCCGGGCTGGATTAACCGGAGCGTTTTTACTGACTGGCCTGGTATAAATTCTCATATTTTGAAAACCTTGATTAAGTACCAACTCCCCATCTTTAAATTCAACTTAAAGCTTTTTCCAGTATTCCCCCTCTGACACCAATAGTATGAACTTCAATCGGTATTTCAGAGCAGATTTCCTTATGAGCCATCAGTGCAACCTGAGCGATTCCATTACAGCAGGGGACTTCCATTTTAAGAACGGTAATCTTAGAGGGGAGAGCCTCTCTAAAAATATTTTTTAACTTTTCCAGATAGAATTTCAGGTCATCGAGCTTGGGACAGCCAACCAGAATCGCCCGATTGGATAGATAGCGGGTATGAAAATCAGGCACAGTAAAGGGAACGCAATCGGCACAAATAAGCAGATCAGCCCCTTTAAGAAAAGGGGCATGAGGAGGAACAAGCATCAGTTGGATTGGCCAGTGATTGAGCTGCGAGGGAAGTCCGGCAGGGATACCATCAGATGCTGATTTGTTTGTTGCTCCAAACTGGCGCGCCATTGATCCGGGACATGAGGGAGCAGAAGCAATCTGTTGAGGTTTAGTTTTGTCAGTATTTATTTTTGATAGGTGTTTTTTTACCGCTGTTTCATCAAACTCTTCCGCTTCTCTCTCTACAATAGTAATCGCTCCCACCGGGCAGTCCCCAAGACAGGCTCCCATACCATCGCATAAATTATCACCGACCAGTCTGGCTTTGCCATTTATAATCTGGATGGCTCCTTCGGCACAGGAAGGAACGCATTCGCCACAGCCATCACACAAATCTTCATCTATTAGAACAACTTTTCTCAAGGCCATATCAGGCTCCTTATTGGTTTCTTTATCTGATAAGAATATCGGATATTGGCCTGAATTAGTCCTTGATCTAAGTCAAGATAATCAGATTTTTTCTCCATCGGCAATTGCTTCCAGAGCTTCGTAATTAAGTATTTCGATTTTATTGCCGTTTACGATAATAATCTCCGCATCCCTGAATTTACGAAAAGTGCGAGATAGGGTCTCGCTGATTGTCCCTATACGGGTGGCTAATTGGGTTTTGCTGATGGTAAGGGTAAAGTTGCGGCTATTTATTTTTTCAGATTCGGAAATCAGATAGGAAGCTAATCTGGATGGAACCTCTTTAAGGGAGAGTTCTTCTATCATACGATTAAAATCCCTAAGCCATGACGAAAGAGCGCCGATTATTTTTAAGGCAATATGCGGCGAGATTTGAAGAAGCTGGATAAATTCATTTTTAGGGAAAAAGGCAACAACCGAATCCTCAAGGGCAACACAATTGGCCGGGTAACCTTTTCCTTTGAAAATTGCCGCTTCTGCGAAAACATGTCCGGCGCGAACGATATGCAAAGTATACTCTTTACCTTCGGATGAGGATTTGTAAATTCTCATCCCTCCTGATAACAATAAAAAGAACCCGGTTGCCTGATCTCCCTCCCAGAAGAGAACCGTCTTTTTCTTGATATTTCTGATTTGAGCAATGTTGGACAGGTCTGTTATTTCTTTATTGTCTAATTCAGCAAAGAGAGTACACTTATTTAATAACTCTTTTGAATTCATGGCCTATAAATAACAATAATGTTTTTTTATTTCAAGTAATCTCTGCCAGTTTTGAATAATAACTGGAAATTGTTTAACTCAATCATTTATATCAACTTGACCAATATTATAATTTGCATATATTGATATATAAGATACTGCAATTATTGTCTATATAATATAAATTATGTCTTATCAGGACACATAATTTAAACTGTGCTTAGCGGGTGGAGGTATTATGATTAATCTAAAGCTATATCGTATTGTTTTTTTATGTTTATTAGCCTTTTTTTTAAATGTCAGTACTGCTAAAGCTCAACTCCCAAGTTCTTTTGATCTAAGAAATGTTGGCGGAGTGAACTACGTCACTACGGTAAAATCTCAGCAGGGAGGAACCTGCTGGACACATGGCGCTATGGCTGCCATGGAAGGGAATATGCTGATGACCGGAACCTGGGCTGCTGCCGGTGAAGAGGGAGAGCCGGCTTTGGCTGAGTATCATCTGGATTGGTGGAACGGGTTTAATGAAAACAACAATGATGATGCCTCACCACCGACCGGAAGCGGACTGGTTGTCCATGAGGGAGGAGACTATCTGGTTACAGCAGCCTATCTCTCACGAGGTGAAGGAGCAGTGCGTGAAATCGATGGCCAATCATTTGATGATCCACCGGAAAGAAATCTGGAAAGTTATCATCATTACTATGCTAAAGATATAGAGTGGTATGTAGCCGGATCGAATTTGAGTAATATTAATACTATCAAAGAAAAAATAATGTCAAATGGTGTCATTGGAACCTGTTTATATTCCAGTGGATCATTTTTGGATGGATATTATAACCATTATCAACCACCATCAGATTACAATGATCCCAACCATGCGGTGGCTATTATCGGTTGGGATGATAACCGGGATACACAAGCCCCGTTAAATGGAGCCTGGCTGGTTAAAAACAGCTGGGGGACAGGCTGGGGATATCAAGGATATTTCTGGATCTCATACTATGACAAACACTGCGGTCAGCATCCCGAGATGGGAGCAATTTCTTTTCAGGGTGTGGGGCCAATGCCTTATGATTACGTCTATTATCATGACTACCATGGTTGGCGTGATACTAAAACCGATGTAAGCGAAGCATTTAATACCTTTATCGGGAAAGGTGGACAAAAGATACAAGCCGTCAGTTTTTTTACTGCAGCAGAAAATGTAAATTATAATGTTATTATTTATGATAAATTCAGTAATGGTGATCTCTCTGAACCGCTATCATCAATGTCAGGAACTATAGAACATTCTGGGTTTCATACCATTGATCTGGATAATCAGTTTAATGTTGATAGTGATGATACCTTTTATGTCTATCTATCACTTTCGCATGGTGGTCAGCCTTACGATCGTACCTCTGATGTTCCTGTGCTGCTGGGAGCTAAGTACCGATCTGAGGTAGTCTCGGCTTCAAATCCAGGCGAGAGTTTTTATTTTCAAAACGGTGAGTGGCATGATTTATATTACTTTAATAACACCGCCAATTTCTGTTTAAAAGCTCTGGCTATGCAGGGAGTAGAATTTGAAGCAGACACCTGTTTTGGTTGGACGCCGATTGATATTAATTTCACTGCCACTTCAAAGCTAATCCCCGATTCCTGGACATGGGATTTTGGTGACGGTGATTCTGCCTTTATACAATCTCCATCGCATACATTTAATGAACGGGGATTATTCGATGTGAAGCTTGAAATTGATGCTGCCGGAGATATCTTACAAAATACCAAACATAATTATATAGCTTCGATCGGGGATACCCTCATTGGTGATACATCATTCTGTTCTGCAGGATCAAAAGTTTGTGTTACAATTTCTGCTTATAATACTTGTCCTACTCGGTATATTACGATTCCGATAGAATATGGTGGACCTTTTAATCTTTATCTCGACTCGGTTTCAACCGTAGGATGCCGGACGGATTATTTTGATAGTGTAAAAGCTATTCATTCCGATATCTGGGTAAAACGCAAAACCTATGCCCTGATCAGTTCTAATGATGGAAGCCAGCCGGAACTTTCCAATGGTTATGGATCGCTGTTAAAAGTATTTTTTACTGTCAGCAGCAGTGTTCCTCTTAATGATACGAACTTTATCATCACAGATGGATACAGCTCTTATACGCCTACTTATTACGGATCTATGATTAATTATCAAATCAAATCATTACCGGGTGTTCTTCATTCCAGCGGTTGCTGTATGAACCGAGGGAATGCTGATGGTATAATCGGTCCCGGTGGTCCGGTTGATGTCGCTGATCTGGTTTATCTGGTTGATTATTTATTTAAGGGTGGTTCTGCTCCGGGTTGTTTGGATGAGGGGGATTGCGCTGTCCCTCTAGATGGAAACATTCTTGTAAATGATCTGATTTACCTCGTCAATTACATCTTCAAAGGCAGCTCAGCACCATCTCCTTGTTGATCCTTATGATATTTATTAAATAAAAAAGCCAGGTTTTGATACCTGGCTTTTTTGTTTATGTTAGCAGACTTTACTTTGTCCCCGGGGTTATTGTGAAGGGAGCATCGGATTCGTCATAGTATAACCCAACTCCCCATATACGCATCCTGACATTATTACTCGATATAGTGCTTGGTAATGTCCAATAATTCCCTTCGTAACGTTCAGTATAAATAGAATCAGCCCAATCATTTGTAGATAGA
>JBDRQG010000044.1:0-7736 GCA_043826475.1 bacterium | reverse complement strand
GAGCTTTTGAGCATTTGACATAACTTTTTCAATAAGGAGGGAATGATGCAAATCTGTTATGCTCTAATTAATGTAATCAAAATTATTGTTACTCTGATCATTGCCATAATTGAATGGGTGGTAAAGACTGTATGTGAATTGGTTACAACAATAATACACTATGCTAAAGAAATATGCAGCAAGGTATGCAGCTGGTTAGGATGGTTTGATTTTCTCTGTAAATGGATATGTAAAATAATCGAATGGACAGAAGCTGTAACAAAATGGGTTTGTAAGGAAGTTCTCGAAAAAATTTTAATAGGATTGATTAAAGTAATAGTTGAATATATATTTTATATTCTTACTTGGATTTGTTGGGTTATTAATTGGATAGTTTTACGCTGGCTTGATTATTTACTATGTATTTTTGGTATCAAATCTCATAGATATATCCATGTATGTATAAAAATACTGACAATAGATCGTGAGAATCTGCCTTGGAATTTAACAGATATAGAAAATAAAATAAAAGAAACAAATGATAGATATAAACAATGCGGTATAAGTCTGTGTATTATAAATACTGAAATCATTGAAACTGATGATCACCGGAAAGGATTAGGCTGTGGTTTTGGACAAATATTCACCTCAGATTTTCATTGGTTTAGGAGACATGAATGCCAAGGGATCTCTTCAATAGTTCCGATAACCATCTACTTTGTTGAGGATATATCAGGTAAAAGAGGATGTGCTATTCCCGGAACGAACTTCATTTTAGTTGCAACAGATGCCACAAATGCGACAATAGCTCATGAAATCGGTCACTTAGCCGACTTATGGAGTCACTCAGACGATCCTGACAATGTAATGCACTCACCGACTTCAGATGATTCAATAAAATTAACAAAAGGACAATGTTGTCTGATTCGTACCTCAAGGTATGCAACTACAGCAACAATATGCGGTAAAAAATATCTTAAATCTTCAACATTGGGATGCTAAGGTACTTTAATTATCACATATTTAGAAATAACTTAATGAAATAAATAAGATTATATGAATTTTTAGTATTGATTTTGAAAAAAAGAGCGGGAGACGAGGCTCGAACTCGCGACAAATAGCTTGGAAGGCTATCACTCTACCAGCTGAGTTACTCCCGCTTATTGACCAATTCTATTGGATATTATTAATAATATCAAGATCTTTTTTAATAATATTTAATATTATAAGCTCTCCAAATCACTCCATTCGGCATTTTCCAGGAACTGGTTCGGTTTTTCAAGATAACTGATAACATTATCAATAGTCGTCCAATGCATATGTTCTTCGTCAGCAATCCGGTTCAGAATATGTTTGGCATTGATATCGTCGGTTTCATCAGCTTTTTCACGATAAAACTTTTCAGCGTTCTTTTCCACTTCGCGAGCCTGCGCCCATACATTAACAACATTCTCATCGCTTGAGAACTCAGAACCTTCATCCTTCATAGTCTGGAAAATATTTTTTACCGAGGATATTATCGTCGTTTTCTGGGCTTCCTTATATTCAGCTATATGGCCATCACGAAGTCTTTTAAAAATATTATAATGCTTGAGTTCATCATCGGCCATCTCTAAAAGGATTTTCTTAAGCATGGGATGATCCGTTTTTTTGGCCTGATTCAGATAATAGTTCCTGCCATCTGTTTCCATTTGCATGGCAAATTCAAAAATGTTCATTTCACTCCTGCCTTATAAACTTACATATTCAATATCTTACCTGTTTCCTGTCATAACTTTACTATAATACTGAAAGTTCCGCAAGGTATTATTTAAATCAGGTCAGACTTGCTGAAAAGTTGTTTTATAATTACCTTGGGCAAATGATAATGAGAATTCTTTTTATTATAACAATATTATTCATACTGTCTTTTGGCAGTTATGTTTATGCTGAAGGGTATACCCCCCCCGAACCGATTGAAAAAGAACATTTTATCTTTTATTTGGATAATATCAAATACCTCGCCATGGCCGACAGCCTGCTTCTCTCAACCAGAGCTCATCTTGAAAAAATGCTCCGGGATACGATTGATTATAAATTAAATGTTTATATAATTGAAGACCTCAATTACTTTCAAAGAATTATAAAAGGGCATTTCCCTGATTGGGGAGCTGCGGCAGCCTATCCTCCGCAAAGATTAATCGCTATAAAATCACCGGATAAATTTAACCTGAATAAACCCTTATCAGAATTATTGGCTCATGAATATACACATCTCGCTTTGTCTCATCGAACAGGGCTTCATGATGCCCCAAGATGGTTTGAAGAAGGTATGGCAATGCTCACCTCTACCGAGTGGAGTTGGTCGGATAATCTGGTGATGAGCAAGACTGCGGTTTTTGGTGATTTCTATAATCTTAATGATATCAGAAATGTAAATCGTTTTAACGAATCTCAAGCCCACATTGCTTATTCCCAGTCATTTCTTTCGGTAAAATATTTTTTTGATAACTACAGTATTAATGGCATAAACATTTTTCTTGATAGCATTGCTTCAGGGGCAACGATTGATAATGCTCTGTTTGCATCCACCGGTGCCAATTATAAAGAATTTAATGAAGAGATCAAAATTGATCTGAGGAAAAGATATAACCTTATAACTTTATTTGCGGATACTATGTACTTATGGTTAGGACTTGCCATTGTTGTAATAATCGGCTTCTTTTTGAGATATAAAAAGAGACGCGAATATTACAAAAAATGGGAAGAGGAAGAAAAATTGCATTCCACCGATTTTGATTACGGCGATCCGGATGAGCCGGAAAAATTAGATGATGATGAGCCATGGCGAAGCTAAGCCATAACTTTGAATATGCCTTTACATTATTCGGTGTGAAACTGGCTCAGATGTTATCTCCCCGGGGAGCTGATAAATTGGGCTACAGGCTGGGTTCGATTGCTTATCTATTGGCTGGATCGCGTAGAAAAATATGTCGGGAGAATCTTTCCCTTAGTATGGGGAATGAACTCACAGAAAAAGAAATAAAAGAAACCACACTTCGTGTGTTTCAAAATATCGGACGGACTTTGGTGGAGTTCTCACGCTTTGGCGTTACCAGCCAGGAACGGGTTAGAGAGATAATAATTGGTGATGGGATTGAGAATATAGAGGAGGCATTTAAAAATGGGCGTGGCGGAATAATAACAACCGCTCATTTCGGCTGTTGGGAATTGCTTGGCGCCTGGTTTGGATGTATGGGATACCCTATGAACTTTCTGGTTGGTACCCAGCATAATGACAAAGTTGACAATCTCTTTATTGATTTTCGCAAATCTATGGATGTTGGTATTATCCCTTTGAAATCAAGCATTCGCGGCGTCTTCAAAGCATTAAAAGAAAATAATTTGGTAGGATTGGTATCTGATCAGCATACTGGCAGCGGCCTGCCAATTGATTTTTTAGGTCGTAAAGCTGCTGCTGCTAAAGGGCCAGCAACCTTTGCAGTAAAAATCGGGAGTCCAGTTCTCCCCTATCTGATGCGCAGAGAAAGATTCGACCGTCACGTGATAATGGCCGGGAAGCCCCTTTACCCTGACAAAAACAATGATCCCGAAGAGGAAATCAATCGTATAACGATTGAATGTAATAAGTTTTTTGAAGAAGGGATCAGAAAATACCCCGACCAGTGGATGTGGACGCACCGCCGATGGAAAATTTAATCAGGTGCAACATTTTTCTGTAAATTGAGTATTAAATAAGATGATAAAATATATGATAAATAGCGTCTCTCCTCTCAAAGAAAAGGTACTGATTAATGAAAAAAAGATACATTTATTTTGCTGTTATACTTGGCGTAATTCTGGGCGGTTATTTAATTGTAAATGCCATTTTTACCAAATCAATTGATATCCCGACCACCTATGCCCAAAAAGGTGAATTCCTTATCGCTTTAAATGAGAATGGCACTGTTCAGGCAACGAGAGCCGTTACTCTTTCAGCTCCACGAATTCGAAGCTTGCAGATTACCTGGATTGCTCCCGAGGGATCCACGGTCAATGCAGGAGATGAAATCATCAAATTTGATGCCACCCAGCAACAGGCTGACTTATCTGAAAATGAGTCAACTTTAAAGATTAAAAAGACCGCTCTGGTAAGAGCGAAGCAGGAATATACTATTCAGGAAAAACAGCTGAAACTGGATCTAGAAAAATCCCGCCGCAATTACGACGAAAAAAAACATGAAGCCCCCCGGATTGCAGAAGAAGCCCGCATGGAACTTGAACTGGCTGAATTAAATTTCCAGGCTAAACTTGATCAGCTAACTTCAGATGTTGAAAAAGCCGGCCTTGAGGTTGACCGCGCCCAGGATCAGGTCAATCTGTCGCAACATGATTTATCTCAATTGACAATGAAAGCCCCCATTCCAGGGTTAGTTGTCTATCTTGAAATATGGAAAGGGGGCAAGATGGATAAAGTTCAGGAAGGAGAGTCCCCCTGGCCAGGACAGGGCTTGGTTGATATTCCCGATCTGGGCGAGATGATGGTTGAAACAACTGTCTCTGAAGTTGATGCCAATAAAGTTGATACCGGACAGGAAGTGGTAGTTACTCTTGATGCTATCCCAGACGTTAAATATACAGGCCGAGTTACTATGAAAAGCACTTTAGCTCGTCGTAAAGAGTCCGGGTCCAAAATCAATGTCTTTGATGTCGAAGTAAAAATTTCAGAGAAAGATTTGAGATTAAAACCGGGCATGTCAGCCTCTTGCCAAATTGTAATACAGCGCCTTCAGGATATTATTACAATTCCAATTGAAGCGGTTTTTGAAAAAGAGGGGAATACATTGGTTTATCTGGCTAATAAAAAGAAACGGGATGTTACTGTTGGCCAGCGCAATGATATGTACATCGAGGTAATCAACGGCCTTGAAGGAGATGAAGAAATCTGCCTTGTGGATCCTACTCTTGAGGAGCAGGGTTTGCCAGGTGAAAAGGCTACCGAACCGGAACTTAATAAAGGTAGAAAGCCCCCTCCACCATCAGGAACCGCAGGCAATAGAGGCGGCAAAAGAGGCAATTAGTAAGTTATGAAATATGATCATGTCTTTCAGATCTCGTTTGATTCATTGACGGCTCACAAACTTCGTACCCTCCTGACGATGTTGGGAGTTATTTTTGGGGTCGGAGCGGTAGTGGCGATGCTATCAATTGGCGAGGGGGCAAAACGAGAGGCTCTGGAACAGATTGAAATTCTCGGTATTAATAATGTTATAGTAAATGCTGTGGCACCGGATCTTGGACGGAGTTCCGATCAGGGACTGGCTAAATCTCCGGGACTCTCATTAGCCGATGGAAAAAATATTGCAGAATTTACAGACATGGTGGAGAATGTCATCCCTTTGCGATTTGAACCTATAAAAACAATTTATTATGGCTCCAATGAAGCGCCGGTAAGACTCGTTGCAACAGTTCCCGATTATGTACTTTCTACATCTATTGAAGTGGAAAATGGCAGATTTATTACAGATCTCGATAATAATGAATATTCCCAGGTTTGTGTTCTTGGTGCCAAAGCCAAAAGATCGCTGTTTGCTTTTGAAGATCCGATTGGGAAAGAAGTACATATAGGTGATCTGAGTTTTAAGGTTATAGGGATAATGGCAGACAAATATATTGGTCGGGGAAAAATCGAGGGCTTCGAATTAAAAAATCTGAACGAGGATGTTTATATCCCCTTAAAAACAGCTACCAAAAAATTTGACCGCCAACCTTCTTCGGAATCTTTCTATTCAAACTGGGATTCAGATGAAGAACAGGAAGAAAAATTTAACACTCCGGAAATAGATCAGTTAACGATTACGGTCAAAAATCTCGATTATGTTTCAGCCGTAACCAAGCTGACCGAGAGCATTCTCAAACGCCGCCACTTTAGCATTGAGGATTATGAAATAGTCGTTCCCGAATCCCTCCTTCGCCAGACAGAAAAAACCCAGCAGATTTTTAATATGGTCATGGGAGCTATTGCCGGGATTTCTTTATTAGTCGGCGGTATTGGAATTATGAATATCATGTTAGCTACGGTATTAGAGAGAACCCGCGAGATCGGTATTCGCCGGGCGGTTGGTGCTACCCGTCAGGATATTATGCGCCAGTTTCTGATTGAGACTATTGTTATCTGTCTGATCGGATGTGGGGTGGGAATTATCGTTGGTATCGGAATTGCCAGGGGTATTTCGTTTTATGCTGACTGGCCGACTATTGTTTCACCCTATTCAATCATCCTGGCAGTAGGTGTCTCTACTGCTGTAGGTGTAATTTTCGGGTTATACCCAGCAAACAAAGCTTCAAAACTTGATGTAATCGATTCTCTTCGCTATGAATAACAATTCAATAATCATATAAATAGCAGGATCAGAATGTTTAATAAGAAATTTATTATTTTTAGCAAATCAACGGTTGTTGCTTTAATTATATTATTCAGCATCCAATCAATACCGGCGCAAGAGATTTCATATGAAGATGCTCTTGACATTGCCCTGAACCGCTCTAGTCGGGGGGAAATCATACGGGGTAATCTCGAAGTCGCTGAAAAAAATTACTTCGCCAAACGGGTCAGCTTCTGGGTGCCGGAGATTTCTATTCGAGGTTCAGTTCCCGCCTACGAATCCAATGAAGACTATACATATCTCCCGGGTACCGATCAAAAGGTTCTTGGTAAACGGACAACGGTTGATTGGGATTCTTACATAAATTTAGATCAAAATTTAATATCGGGCGGAAAACTCACTTTTCAGGCATTTCTCCGCAGTAATAACTGGGAATATCCTCAGCAGGGAGTTATCATCGATGAACAACGGCGACTGGGGTCATTCAATCTCACTTTGGATCAGCCGATTTTAAAACCATCCGATCCTAAAAATGAATTAAATAATAAAAAAGACGATTATGAAATTGCCCGTATCACAAAGCAGGAAGAAACCGCCAGTTTAATGGGAGAACTGACTGAAGCCTATTTTGGAGTCTTACAGATGACGCTCCACAAACAGATAGCTTCAGAAAAGCTCGAATCCGCAAAATTAAAAACAGGTATCGATTCAATAAAATTTCTCGAGGAGGTTATTTCCGAGGAAGACTGGCTGATTTCATCCTCAGAGCGTCTGGATGCCGAGCTTGAACAGTTTGATATTGAGAATAATCTAACAACAAAGAGGCGTGACCTGGCTATGATCCTTGATTTGGAAATCAATGAAAACCTGGTCCTATCGCCGCCCAAAAATATTGAAGAGTTGACACCGGAAAAATCAAGATTGTATCTTGCCTCGGCTGATAACTCAAATACTGTAAAAAAAGCTGAACACGAATATAAAAAAGCTCAACGATCCTCCCGCTATGAAGCTTCTTCCAAAGGGCTGACCGGAACTCTTACCGCAAACTATTCCAAAGAAAGCGGACGAGTTGAAATTACCTTACAGGATCGGAGGGATCTTAATCTGAATACTTATGGAATAAAGCTTGAATTTAACTATCCCCTCTGGGATGGGGGAGCCTCGGGGGCCTCGGTACAGGCAGCTCAACTGCAGGCGGAACAGTCAAGGATTGAATATGAAAAAGCTCTCAAATCGTCTCGCTCTGAAATTGAAAGTCTTATTAATAGTGTAAATATTTCCTCTAAAAAATTAAAAGTCCTTAAGCAGCAGATAGATTTAGCCAAAAACAGGCGTGATATTGCCGATTTTCGATTCAAAGACGGTCAAATTTCAAAAATTACATATTTTGAG
>JBDRQG010000043.1:0-3985 GCA_043826475.1 bacterium | reverse complement strand
TGACCCCAAAGGGAGTCCAGATAAGTTGGCATCTCTTCCTGAGATCCAAAGGGGTGGATACCACCCCCTATAATTATAGGAGCATAGTGTTTGAGATTCAGCTCCTCAATTATAAACTTTTTAAAGGCGTTCTGAAAACGAGGATCAGCACAACGTATTACTATTGTATCAAATAGTGTTTTATCCAGATCGTAATGCGGAGATTCCCCGGAAGTAATATTTTCCGGTTTGATTTCAATATAGATGTTGTTTTCCTGCGGCATTTTAAACCCTCGACAATTAAGGTTTTATATATTACCTGAATATGCACTATTTTCCTTAATTTTCCAAGAATAGTTTCATTTATCTATAATTTTTAGTATATTATGATAGCAAAGAAAACAGGGTGAAGCTGCGATCTATACTTCTGACAAATGCAAACTTACGTCCGGTAAAATGAATATGAGACCGGTTCCTGTATGGATCAAATATAGAGTAGATTTTAAACTGGATTATTAAATCCGGAAAATAATATATTAAACAAAGTAATCGATCTTTGTGTCTTTAAATTAATACCCGCACCATTGGCTGTCGACGAGATATTAACCGAGGAGGAACCATGAATTTATTTATCAGAATTCTTTTCACAATTACGTTATCGTTTGTCATATCAAGTTTTATCAGCACCAGCCTTAAGGCAGACGATGAAAAAATCCCATCATCGGATAAGTTTATTGCTGTTGAAGTTATGCCGGTAATGACCGAGGAGATTACACCGGTCTATCCGGATCATTTGCGGGACACCAAAGCAACAGTCTATGTTAAAGCATTTGTCGATCCGGAGGGAATTGTCAAGCAAACTGAAGTGGCTAAAAGCAGCGGTATTAATGCCTTTGATGAATCGGCCCTCCATGCAGCCTTGAAATGCAAATACAAACCGGCTATGACCAACGGAAAGCCAATTGGAGTTTGGGTGACATACAAAGTGGAATTTGTGCCCTCCAAAGATAGTCCGGAAGAGAAATTAGAAGAAGTTGTACCTGAAATGCAGGATGTTGACCTCATGCCGGAGATGATTTATGAAAAGCAGCCTGTTTACCCTGAAGAGGTAAAAAAAGAAAAAATTGAAGGGACAGTTTGGGTCAAAGCATTAATAGGCGAAGATGGCTTGGTTATAAAATCTGAAATTTCGAAATCATCCGGTAACGATATATTAGATAAGAGTGCTCTTGATGCGGCCTTAGAAAATAAATATAAACCAGCAATTAAAGACGGAAAGCCTATTTCTACCTGGGTTACTTATAAAGTCGATTTTTGTCTGACAGAAGATGATAATAAAAAAGAAACTGAATAATATTTTGACCGGTAAATAACTTTGTTGTTTGAAAATTAATCCGGTTTTATGTAGAGGTGTATCAAAAATACTGAAAGCTGTTTAGTTAATTGAATTTAAAGTATTGAGTTACCTTTGAAGAATCATCACCTTGTGTACATCCTCGGTTTTTACCTGCTGATAATAAGTATTTTCAGTTACTTTCGTTCGGATTCGACTGTTCTGATGTTATCTGCTGGATTTTTTGGGTTCATTACGATCGTGATCGGGCGATTATTATTATTAAAAACCAAATTGGTTTTTGTGGTTGCTATAAACTGGATCGGGTTCCTGGCTCTGCTTAATACCAGTTTAACTTTTTTACGTCTTCTTTATCCTGACAACAGAGTTCCCGGGTCGGAGTTGATTTATGGTTCAATGACATTACTCTCCGGATTAATTTTACTCTTTCTTATTGTAGATAAAACACGAATTGACCATTCCAGGCACAAATGAAAAAGCCGCTATTACAATAGCGGCTTTTTAAAATATAATATTATTTAATTATTGTATAATGCAGGGTGGTGGCGCATCCCCGCCTTTAAAGAGATAATTAACTAAATAAGTCAGATCGGCAACATTAATCAGCAACCCGCCACCGGCTTCCTGAGCATCGGCATTTCCCTCTTCTTCGCATGGCGCAGCTGACCCACCTTTGAAAATATAATTCACCAAATAAACCAGGTCAGCAACATCACATGGGTTGCCGCTATGTATGATTCCATCAGCGTTACCTCGATTTTTACAGCAGCCATCACAAAGGTCGCCAATTCCGTTATCATCACTGTCAGCCTGGTCAGGATTATAAATCTCATAACAATTATCACATGAATCGGCATAGCCGTCGTTATCTGTATCCGTTTGATCCGGGTTATAAGCCTGCGGGCAATTATCACATGAATCAGGATAGCCATCCCCATCAAAATCAACCTGATCGGGATTATAAACAACCGGACAATTATCTTCCGGGCAGGTATTGGATGGATAGCCGGGATCGCCGAAACCATCACCGTCGGTATCGGTGCAGACATCGCACGCATCGCCTATGCCGTCATTGTCAGCATCAGCCTGATCGGGATTGCTTATGTTCATACAATTATCATCAGGACAAGTATTCGCATAAATTTCCGGATCGCCGTATCCGTCGCCATCGGAATCAGTACAATCATCACAGCGATCACCAATGCCATCGTTATCGGTATCAAACTGACGGGTATTTGAAATATCAGGGCAATTATCTTCAGGGCAGGTGTTCAACGGGAAGCCGGGATTTCCATAACCGTCCCCATCAGTGTCGGTGCATTCGTCGCAAAGATCACCTATTCCGTCGTTGTCAGAATCAAGCTGGTCGGCATTAGTAATACCCGGGCAGTTGTCGGAAATATCACAAATAAAATCGATATCAGCGTCGATGCAGCTATCAACTCCAAGAAATGCGACTGCCGGATCGCCTAACAGGTTGGTTTCATAATAACACCAGCGCATACAGTTTTCGTTGATGCGATAGAGGTTATCTTCTTTGGATTTATGATTAGCCCAGCCGAGATTGATTTTGGCTTCAGCCGGATTATAAACGGCATCCCAGAACTCTCTATTGAAACGCTGCGATGCACCATCAGTGCTCTCACTCACACCCCATCCATAGCGGGCATTCATTACCGCTGCAAAAGCAGCATGGTCGCTTTTAATGGTCATATATTCGACGAATCCATCGGTCCCATCAAAGCGGCCGGAGTAGCATGCCTGTGAATAAAGGAAAAATAATTCTGTATTTGTAAAAGCGGACATAATCCCACTGCTGGTATATTTCAAGGCGTAACTCGTATTGCCGTGACCGAAGTGATCTATAATATGCAGCCCGCTATTGATACGATTAGCTAATTCCGATGAGGGCCAGTCATTGCCCGGCCAATCGCGATCGAAAAGCTGGTCAATAGTATAGTCTGATTCAGGAAATCCGAAAGTTAAGTAGCCGTTTGCCAATGATGCTCCGATCAATTCTTCCAGTGAGTTGGCAGCATAATCCGAAACACCGCCAAATCCAAGATACTCGCCGCAAAGGAGAATATCGTCAAGATGAGCATCAGTGCGCGATACATAACTGAGATGTTTGGATACAAAACGATTAGCTTCGGTGACATTACCGGCTGTTGCCCGTCCGATATAGACTTCGGCGATAAGATCAACATCACCACCCCCTTCTCCATCGTTGGGCTCTCCCCACTGCGAGTCGCCATCATTATTGAAGGGACCGTCAAGACAGCCAAAAAACAAATCTGTCGGCATATCGTAATCTATATATCCACCCGGATATGAAACGACATACATATCTTTGGAAGGAATCTGGTCATCATCTCCGCCGATCAGAACATACCGGATACCATCGTTTAAATAGACTAGTTTAATGTAAGCTCGGATATCATCTGGATTGGTGCTGCCAATTTCATCAGTGGTATGGATTTCGGTTAATATCCCCGTGGTGTCATGGTAATCTTTTAACGGTTGAAAAGAAGCTGCTAAACTGGGGGTGGTAATAATTAAAAGATCATAATTTGAGGCTGATGATTTTAAGTCCCCGGCATAAGTTAAAATCAAATCAGGATTATCCACCCTGGCCATAACCTCGGTTTCATC